>JAFWJI010000019.1 GCA_017511585.1 Mycoplasmataceae bacterium | reverse complement strand
TTATCAAAAATTGTTATTGCTTATGAACCAGTTTGAGCTATTGGTACAGGTAAAACAGCAACCAATGATTATGCACAAGAAATGTGTAAATTTATTAGATCATTAACTTCAAATGAAACATTAATTCAATATGGTGGTTCAGTTACACCAGAATCAATTGATGAATTATTAAATCAACCAGATGTTGATGGAGCATTAGTAGGTGGAGCTTCTTTAAAAGTTGATTCTTTCATCTCATTAATTGAAAAAAAATAAAAATATTAATATAAATTTAGGAGTAAGAAATGATTAAAAAAGTTGCAATTTTAACTTCTGGTGGTGATGCTCCAGGTATGAACAGTGCAATTAGAGCTATTGTAAAATCAGCTCATTGAAAAGGTTTAGAAACATTTTTAGTATATGGCGGATATAAAGGTTTAACAGAAGGAAATATTGTTAAAAGTTCAAATATCGAAATTGATCGTTATATTAATCAAGGAGGTACTTTCATCTATTCTTCTAGATTTCCAGAATTTATAGATCCAGAAGTAAGAGAAAAAGCTAAAAAACAATTAATCGATAAAGGAATAGAAGCTTTAATTGTAATTGGTGGTGATGGTTCTTATCATGGAGCGCAATTATTACATACAATAGGAATTAAAACAATTTGTTTACCAGGAACAATTGATAATGATATTTCTTCATCAGATTATACAATTGGTTTTTTTACCGCATTAGAAACAATAGTTTCAAGTGTTGATAAGATTAGAGATACTGCCCGTTCACATCATAGATGTATTATTGTCGAAGTAATGGGAAGATACGCTGGTGATTTAGCTGCTCATGCCGGGATTGCAACAGGTGCAGAATTAATTATTACTTCAGAAAATAAAAAAACAGTAGATGAAATGATTGAAGTAGTTGATTATCAAATGAACAAATTAAAAAAAGATAGTGTAATAATAATAACTACAGAACACATTTATGATGATATTAATTCAATTGCAAAAGAAATAGAAAGTAAAACAAAAGTTGAAACAAGAGGATCTGTATTAGGTCATATCCAAAGAGGTGGAACACCAACTTCAATGGAAAGATATCTTTCAACAATCATGGGAAACTTTGCAATCGAATTATTATGTGAAGATAAATCAGGATTTGCAATTGGTTTTGTTAAAAATGAATTGGTTTCAGAACCTATTTTAAAAGCACTTGAAAAACCAAAACAAAAATATTTTGATACAGTTGAGAAATTTTCAAAAATAAATCAAGAAAATTAAACATCTAAATAATACTAAAATTGTTTTTTTGATAAAATAAATTAAATGCTAAATAAAATAAAGAAAATATTTACTCTTATAACTTGAAAAAGATGATTTATTATTGCTTTTTCTTTTGTTTGCTTTTCTTTATTTATAGGATTATCTTTTGGTTTGAAATCTAAAGATAATAAAGTATCTCAAGATTATAAAAACGGTATAAGTTTGGTTGTAAAACCTTATGAAAATGATTTACCAATTGAAGATAGTTCTTATTCAAGACAACTTTTGTTTAATTTAGAAACAAGGATTAAAAATAATTATCCTGATTTTTTTGTTTCTTCTTCATTTGAAGAAAATAATGTTTGAAATATCGATGTTACAAATATTGTTAATTTAGATCAAGTAAATTCTTTTAAAGAATTTGTTTTAACTAAAGAAGATTTAACATTAACACCAATAAATACAACATTAAATGGAACACTTTACCAAAATACAACAAATAATAATTCAATATTTAATTTCGCTAATAAATCAGGTTCTAATTATGAACTTTATATGAGCAACTCTAACGCTTTCCACACTTGAGCCGCATCATATTTAAACGGAATAAGTGGTGATAAAAAAGTTATTATTTGAAAAAATTTTGATATTCTAAAACAAATCATTGAACAATATGGTGATTATACAGAAGATCAAACACTTTATCAATATTTATATGTTAATGGTGTAACTCCAGAAAATTATAATGAATCATCTTCACCTAATCCGGTTCTTTTTAAAGAAGGATGAACTTTTAATGGAAAAAAATATAAACCAACTGATTTTATTGTTTCTAAAAATTTGCTAAGTGATTTTAATAATAAAAATTATATTACTATAAATAAAGATTTTGGTGTACCAACTAATCAAAGTTTAAGTGCAAAAGAAATAGATAAAGAATTTTATAATTTATCTTATTGAGTTTCAAATTATTCACTTAATAATTCTGAATTTGCTCCTTTTGTTGCAAATAATGGAAATAATTCTTACACTTTCTTATTAGTTGCTTTAATATCTTTTTTTGCTATAGTTTCAATTTTTGTTGTTATTAATTATGGTTATTTAGGTATTTTTTCAATTTTTATTCTTGCAATGATTGTATTTTTATCATTATTAATGATTGGTATATTTTTTGGAAATTATGATTCTATATTAATAGCTTCAATTCTATTATCATCTACTATAGTATTAGATTTTATAGTTTATTTCTTTGAAAGAATAAAATCAGAATTTTTCAAAGGAAATTCAATAGCAAAATCAATTAAAAATTCAATAAATAAACATAAATTATCAATTTTCTTGAAGTCTTTATTCTTGAGTCTTGGAATGGTTGTTTTTTATGGAGTGATGTCATTTGTATTTGGAAAGTTTTCAATAATAGCTTTAATTTCTTGTTTGGCAATTCCAATTTTTGTAGTTCCTTGTATTCTGGGATTTTCATGGATATTTTCTGGTTTAGAAAAAATAGGAAAAAGTCCAAAATTAATTGGTTTATGAAATAAAAAGTATTTGAATTTAAATTACATAGATAAAGATTTAAGTTTAACTGAACAAATGAATGAAACAATTCAAGATCAAATTTTTGTTAAAAATTATGATACTAAACAAATGGGAATTAGTTTATCAAATCCTATTAAAAACTATCAATCAAAACAAGAAAAAAGTTTTTCATTATTTAAAAAACATTTTGAATTTAAAGGTTTAGTTACTTTATTATCAATAATATCTTGTATTTTAATTGTTGGTTTAATATCATTTTTAGTAGGTTTTTTTGCCAAAGGAAAATCATTAATTGGTAGCTTCAATGTTAGTGCTCAAGATCAAAATCAAATTGTTTTAAGGATCCAAAAAAAACAAACAACAGAAACATCAAATGATAAATTTACAAATGAAGAAATTAATACGATTAAAAAAACTTTAGTTGAAAATTTTGGATTTGATGCTTCTAAAATAAAAGTTAATGAAAATTCATTAATAGAAATAAAAGCTGATAAAGAATTTTCAACTCAAAAAATAAATGAAGCAATATTAGAAATTAATTCATTGTATGATTTAGTAATAATTCCTTCTAATTTAATTTCATCAGATACATTCAAAGTGATGCAATATACTCTTTATTCTGCATTATTAGCAATTGTAGCAATGTCTATTTTTGTTTTAATATGAATGAAACCAGCAAAAGCTTTTGTTTTTATGATAGTTTCATTAATTTCAATTGTTTTATTTGTATTTATGGTTGGTTTTGGTTTTGTTGCTGTAAATTCAATGTTATCAGTAGCTGCAACATTTGCATTTATTATATTGAGTTTATCAACAATAAATGTTTTATACAATATTCATTACAAAATCAAAACTATAAGAACAGAAGAAATGACTTCTGATGAAATTAAAGAAGTTGTTTATAAACAAACTTTTAAAACATTAAAACCATTTATTATTATCAATTCAATAACTTTTTTAATGTTTTTACTATTTACAATTATGATTGGATCATTACCAACAATGTTTACATTATTTATGATGTTATTTGTAATTGTTAATTCAATTTTAGTAATTGTTCTTGTACCAAAATTAGTATGTATATTTGAAGTGCTAAAATCAAGATTTAGAAGAAAAATAATATTAGAAAATTATTGAGATACTGAAAAAATAAAAGAACAAACATTTAATGGTATAAATAACATTAAATAAATTATAATTATATAGTTAAAAAAATCCTTGTTTAAGGGTTTTTTATCTTATTTTAGGAGCAAATATAAATATGATTCAAAGACCAAGAGGAACAAAAGACATTTATGGTAAAGATGAATTAATTTACAAACTTATTTTTGATTCTTTTGAACAATTAGCAACTACTTATAATTTAAAAAAAATAATTACCCCTACATTTGAATCATATGAATTATTCAAAAAAATTAATGGCGAACAAACAGATATTGTTTCAAAAGAAATTTATCGTTTTACTGATCAAAGTTCTAGAGAATTAGCATTAAAACCAGAAGGAACGGCCTCTATTGGTAGAGCTATAATAGAAAATAAATTATATTTATCAAAAGAATATAACAAACTATATTACATTGATTCAATGTATCGTTATGAAAAACCTCAAAAAGGTAGATTAAGGCAGTTTTACCAAATAGGAGTGGAGTTAATAAATGAATTATGTTTAAATTCAATTTTAGATTCAATAGTCTTAGCTAATTCTTTTTTAAAAAAAATAAAAATAGATGAATATGTATTGTATATAAATAATATTGGAAGTTCTGAAGAAAGAAATCAATATATCAAATCTTTAAAAACATATTTTTCAAAATTTAAAAACCAATTATCAGAAATTTCACAAAAAAGAATAGATACAAACCCCTTAAGGATTTTAGATGATAAAACAGATTCAGAATTAGAAATTGTAAAAAATGCTCCTAAAATTATTGATTTTTTATCTAATGAAACTAAAGAAGAATTTTCTCTTCTATTATCTAAATTAGAAAAATTAAATATCGATTATAAAATCGATTATTCCCTTGTTAGAGGATTAGATTATTATTCTAATGTTGTTTTTGAATTTGTTTCTACTTCTAGTTCTTTAGGTTCTAAAAACACATTAATTGGTGGAGGCAGTTATTTAGATTTAACTAAAACTAATGATAGCTTCAAAATTAATGGAGTAGGATTTGGTATAGGTGTTGAAAGAATTTTTGAAATATTAAAATCAAAACAAGATCTTTATATACCTGAAAATAAAATTGATGTTTTTATAATATTTGAAAACAATTCTCAATATGATCAATTACAAAAAATAATTTATGATTTAAGATTTGAAAATATAACTATTGAATTTAATTATAAAATAAAGAAATTTAAAAAAGGACTTGAAGATGCGTTTAATTCAAAATCAAAAATAATAATTTTTCAAGAATTAAATCAACACAAAACTAATAACTGAACTTTTAAAATAAATAATAAAAATTTCGAAGTAAATGAATCGGAAATCAAAAAAACAATAATGAAATATTTATTTGAAAATTAATAAGGAGAATTATTAAAAATTATGAAATCTTTTTGAAATATTGATATTTTAAAACTTCAAGAAAATAGTAATGTAACATTATATGGTTGAGTTCAAAATATTAGAAAAATGGGTAATTTAAATTTTGTTGATTTTAGAGATCGTAGCGCTATTGTTCAACTTGTTTTTAATAATAAAATTGATTTTACAAAAGAATCCGTTTTAAAAGTGGAAGGAATTTTAAAAAAGAGAAAAAGTCCTAATTTAGATTTAAATACTGGCGCATTTGAAATAGAAGTAACAGATTATAAAATTTATTCAAAATCTATTGAATTACCTTTTGAAATCAAAAACAATGATATTCAAGCAAAAGAAGATACTAGATTGCATTATCGTTTTTTAGATTTAAGAAGAAATAAAATGTTTAATAATCTATTTTTAAGATACAAGATAATGAAAAGAGCAAGAGATTGATTTGATGAAAATGGTTTTTTAGAAATAGAAACACCTATTCTTTCTAAATCCACTCCTGAAGGAGCTAGAGATTTTTTAGTTCCAACAAGAAAAGAAACAAAGTTTTTTGCCCTACCTCAATCTCCTCAAATATATAAACAATTATTAATGATTTCTGGTGTAGAAAGATATTTTCAATTTTGTCGTGCATTTAGAGATGAAGATATGAGAAAAGATCGTCAACCAGAATTTACTCAATTAGATATTGAAATGTCTTTTATAGAAGAAGAATCTTTATTTACTTTAATGGAAGATTTATATAAAAATATAATGGAAGTAGTTGGATATAAAATAGATAAACCTTTTAGAAAAATAAATTATGATGAAGCTATAGATCAATATGGAACAGATAAACCTGATTTAAGATATGAATATAAATTGATAGAATTGACAAATTATTTAAAAAATTCAAATTCTTTTTTTAAAAATGAAGAATCAATTAAAGGATTAATTTTTGATAAAAATATAAGTTCTTCTCAAATTAAAGCGCTAGAAGAAATTGCTTTAAAAAATAAAACAGATAAATTGATAAGTATCAAAATAAAAGATTCTAGTTTTAATGATAATAATTTAAATAATTCAATTGAATTAGAATTGAAAAAAATAATTAAAGATTTTAATATTAAAGATGCTACTTTATTCATTACAAAAGGTAAATATTTAGAAACAACTCAATCTTTAGGAGCTGTTAGGGTAAAGTTAAATGAATTATTTTCATTAGCAAAACAAGATTGTTATGAATTTGCTTGAATTGTTCAATGACCAATGTTTGAAATCGATGATGATGGTAA
>JAFWJI010000018.1 GCA_017511585.1 Mycoplasmataceae bacterium | reverse complement strand
TAGGTAACCAAGAATTTATATATACAATAAATAACAAAATAAAAAATTTAGATGTAAACATTTATAAATATCAACAATTTGATGATAAAACCATTAAAAAAATGTTTAAAAAAGAATTAATAAAAGCTTGGATAAAAAAAGCTAATTTATTAATTATTTTTAATAAAGAAGCTAGTCAAATTTTCTTATTTGTATTAAATAAAAATAAAATTATTTTTTTAAACATGGATTTAATTGTTTTAATTTTATTAAATGATTTATACAACAATTTCTTTATTGATAATTACAATGTTTCTAATATGTTTATTAGTTCTAATAATTTACCAAATGAAAATATAAAAAAACTAATGGAAAAATATAATATTCATTTTAAACAAATACAGAATAATGATTTTAATAATTTAACAAAAAACTATATGTTACTTTTTTGAAATGACTATAATCAAATTGTTTTTGGTCAAAAAAGTAATAAAGAATTTAGCATATATCATTTATTAGTAAAAATGATAAGTATCATTGAATCATATAATAATCAATATGATTCAATTAACATATTACTTTCAAGACTTAAAAAAATGTATGGAGAATTTGATTCTATTAATAAATATTGAATAAATAAATCAAAAGAAAATATTATAAAAATAATTAATAATATTGAATCAAATAAAGAAACAAATATTTTTAATATTAATAAAAAATATCTAGAAGAGGAAAAGATATTAAATTTTGAAAATAAAATAGCTTTAATTCAATATAAAAACAAATATTTACTTTCAATCAAATTTAATGAAATAAATAATAAAGCTTCAATTTCTTTTCGAAAAATAAATTTAAATAATAATCCAAAATCAAAATGATATTATTGAGTAGAAAAACATGAACAAAAGAAAATAATTAAAAAGCTATTTCTTTTTGAAGAACAATAATTTAAATTTCATTGGAATTGTTTTGAAATATAGTTTTGGACCTAATGGTCAATAAGAAAATTCAAATATTTTACAATCTCTTAAATTCTTTTTTAAATCCATATATTGTGCATCTGTTATTTTGTTCTTTTTTTTATTATTTCTTGAATAAAAATTAAAAAATAATAGGATTATAAATTGTTTGTAATTTCTATATTTTTTAATTACTAATTTTTTATATGTTTTAATCATTTCATCATAATCTATTAAATTATTATCTAATAGATCTGCTTTAAAATTATGTACAACTGATAATTGTTTTTTTAAATATGTAAAATTAACATTTTTAATTGAATAAATTTTATTCATAAATAAAATAGTATCATCAAAACTAATGCTAGATTCTCATCTTAATTTAATTCTTTCTAAAAATTCTGAATTTAAAATTAATGAAGAACTTTGATTAGAAAAATATTTAGTTTTAAACAAACCAATTCTTCTTTTTTTCTTATTTTCTTGCAAAAGTGGAACTCTATAAAAATGTGTTTGTAAATCAAATTTAAATTTATCTAAAAAATTAACAAATTTAGGAATTAAAAATTCTGTATAATCCATAAAAAACAATCACATTCCTTTAGAAAAATCAATTCCCAAATTTTTTAATTGTGCTTTATTAACTCTATAAGGATGTTGATAAAAAACTAAATTAATATCATTATATTTATTAATAATTTGTTCTACTTTTTCTGAATTAAAATTAGAAACAAAATTATTCAAAATGATGAATTCAATATTTTTAATTTCATTTTTAAAAAAATAAAATGATTTAATGCATTGCTTAAGCATTTCACAATCATTATCTGCAGTAATAATTATTGAAATATTAGGTCTTCTTTCATACATATGATTATTTTAAATTAAAAGTTAAATTATATTAAAATTATTTCATGGATAAAATAGATGATAAATTGAAACAATTAATTTCATCTAAAGATATACAAAATCTTATTAATAAAGCTTATAATACAACAGAAAATGTTTTGCCCAAAAAAGATAATCTTTTTGAAGCATTAAAATTATGTCCACTATCTAAAACCAAAGTTGTTATATTTGGTCAAGATCCTTATTATACAAAAGGTGTTGCAGATGGTCTAGCTTTTAGTACAACATCATATAAAACTCCTTTATCATTACAAAACATATTCAAACAAATAAAAACAGAATATCCTAATTGTCAATTTAAATCTAATAATCTATCAGCTTGAGCAAAACAAGGTGTTTTGTTATTAAATTCTTGTTTGACTGTTATAGAAAACAAACCCTTATCTCATTCAGAATTAGGATGAGATAAATTGATTATTTCTATTATTAATTTAATAAATGAAAATTTAGAAAATATTGTTTTTGTTTTATGAGGTAATAATGCTAAAAAACTAATTAATTTAATTGATCAAACAAAACACTTTGTTTTATTTTCTGCCCACCCATCTCCTTTATCTGCTAATAAAGGTTTTTTTGGTAATAATCACTTTAAAAAAATAAATCAATTTCTAATTAAAGTAAATAAAGAACCAATTGATTGAAATACTTAAAATACCAATACAAAATTGTAAATTAAATATCAACCACCAATTAAACCTGCAATAACAATTATTCATGGAATAATAGATATAGAATAAAAGTTTGATTTTACTTTAATATTACCTTCTTGAATTTCTTTATTTGTTAAAGTGTTTTTGATTTTATTATATTTGTCAATTCTAAATTCGCCCACAAAAACTGTAAGAAGACATAAAGCAGATAAAATTGTAATAGAAAATGTAAACATAATTCTAGATAATGTTTGTCACACGTTAACATTATAAAAACTATCACTTGATCCAACGTGTGTAAAAATATCATATTTAAATAATGAAGAGAATATGTTTTGTGTTGCTCAATCTGAAATTCCTAATCCACCAGGAATTAAAAAATTTATTGCATTAACATTTCTAACCAATACTTGAGCAGCTAACATATCAAAATAACCATTGAATGCATATTTTTCTAAATTAATCATATTACCTACAATAGCGGACAAAATACTTCAATCAAAAAATCTAGAAATCATTTTATAAAATAATAATTGAATAAAAAATGAAGCATTTTTAAATCAAACATCTTTAGTAAAGACTTCTTTAGCAGCTAAATTAATATTTGAAAATTCTTTTTTCAAACGGGCCCCTATTTCACTATTTCTAATAACTAAAAATGGTATTCATTCTAACAATAAATAAATATATTTGCTTATAAAATTTTGGAGTCTTTTGCTAAAAGTTAATAATGTTATCATTATTGCACTAAAAATATTAATAACTGTACCAATAATTATCAAAGGAATCATAATAAAACCAAATCGACTCTCTAAAATAGTTTCATAAAATCTAACAAAACCAATTGGTACAAAAATTGCTGAAAAAATAATTATATTAATTTGGGTAAAAAGCGATTGAAGTAAAAACATTGCAGCAATCGACGAAGAATTAATTCCTTTTCTTTTTAAATATCAATATCCAACTGTTTCTCCTCCATAAATTAAAGGAGTTATTGTTGAAATAGAAATGGAAATAAAATTAGAAATAAAAATATGCCTCAATTTAACTTTTTGATTTAATTTTTTCAAAACTTGGGCATTGGCTCAACAATTAATTAAAATTTGAAAAGAGCAAAGCAAAATAAATAAAGGAATTAAATATGCAAAATATTTTTCTTTATTTAAAAATAATCTAATATTATGTCAAGTATTATTATTGCTATCTAAAATAAATGCAAACATAAATCAACATAACAAAACAAATATAATTAAAAAGGCAGAATATTTAAAAAATGCAGGTCAAGAAAATTTTCTAACCAATATTTTTTCTTTTAAAGAAGATAAATCATCCGACATTCTTTTTTGCTCAATAATTAAATCAATATATTGATCTTCTAAATTATTTTCAGTTATTTTATGATTCCAAATTGAATAATTAGAAATTAATAATTGTTTGTTTTTAAAATATTGAAAAATTATTGAAGTCTTATTATCTAACAAAACGCTAAAATGC
>JAFWJI010000017.1 GCA_017511585.1 Mycoplasmataceae bacterium | reverse complement strand
TTTTGTTTTGATGGCATTTTACATTATACAATTAATTTTTCATTATTTTTTTAGAGTTTTAAACATATTTGTTTTGTATACTTCAACACCAGGTTGATTGAAAGGGTTGATTTTTAGTAAATAACCACTCATTGCTACTGCTCTTTCAAAGAAAACAACAATTGACCCAAATGTTTCTTCTGAAAAATCTTCAATTAAAATATGTATATTAGGAACTTTACCTATCAACGCATGTGCATCGATTGTTGCTTCAAAAGCGATGTTGTTTATTTCATGAACTGTTCTTCCTGATAAATAATTCAATTTATCAAGATCTTCTTCTTTTGGTAATTCAAATATTTTTAAATTATTTTTAGGATTTTTTACAGTTATAACTGTTTCAAACAAAATTTTAGAACCATCTTGAATAAATTGACCTAAAGAATGTAAGTCGGTTGTAAAAATTGCTGAATGAGGTAATAAACCTTTTTCATCTTTACCTTCAGATTCTCCAAAAAGTTGTTTTCATCATTCTAAAAAGTATCTATGATTTGGTTCATATGATACTAACATTTCTACACCTAGTTTTTTTGTTTTATGTAGTATATATCTAGCAACCGCATATTTATAAGCATCATTTATAGAAAGGTTATTAGAACTATAAATTTCATTTGCTTTTTGAGCTCCTGCAATAATTTTTTTAATGTTTAAACCAACGCATGCAAAAGGGAATAAACCAACAGGAGTAAGAACACTAAATCTTCCTCCTACATCTTCTGGTATTATGAATTTTGTATAACCTTCTTTATCAGCTAATTCAGTTAATATTCCTTTTGAATAACTTGTAGTAGCAAATATGTAATCTTTTGCATTATTTTTACCAACTTTATCTTCTAGCATTTTTTTAAACATTCTAAATGCAATAGAAGGTTCTAATGTTGTTCCTGATTTTGAAATTACATTTATTGCAAATTTTTTATTTTCTACATATTTTAATTTTTGAAATAAACTAGTAGATGAAATTGAATCTCCTGCAAATATTAATTCCATTTTTTGTGAGTTTTTATCAGGATATTCTCCTAATACAAAATCCATTCCGGCCTTAACACCTAAATAAGAACCACCAATTCCTATTACAACTAATATTTCGATTCCTTCTTTTTGTAATCTTTTAGCTTCTTCTTCCATTTGGTTTAATTCTTGATTATTGATATTGTTAGGTAAATCTTTTCAACCTAAAAATTCAGATCCTTCGGTTTCAAAACTCTCCATTTTATCACTAATTTTTTCAACTTTATCTGAGTAAGTTAAAATGTCTTTTAAGTTTAATCCTGATTTATCAAAATTTATTTTAATTTCTTTCATTTTTTAATTTCCTTGTTAGTAAATTTGAGCAAATTTTCAAAATCTTTTTTTGAAGCTTCCAAATTTGTTAATTGAAAATTAAAAGGTGTTTTTAAAAATGAAGTTCTGCTTTCTTTAAACGAAAAAATAAACATATCTTTTTTAATTTCTTTTAAAGTTAAATATAAGATACTTCCCACACTTATAATGTTATTTAAATTTTTTACATAATAATCAGAAGTTTCATTTATAAATACAATTCCTTTTATTTTATTGGAAGTTATAACTTCAAAAAAATTTTTTGAAATAGATAAAACTTTACAAAGAAAGATTGTACCTGGTTCATAATTATTTTTATTGCTCATATATGAATTTTACTCTAATTTAATTTTAATTAAATTAAATACTATTAAATATTTATTAAAACTTTATTATGATAATATTTTATTATGGAAAAAAAGATCTTGAAAACAGATAGAGATGATTATGTATCTTATTATTCAAAGGGCGAAAAATATAATAATATTGCATTAGTTTATTATCATGGATTAAATGGTAAAGCAAAAATCGTTAAACCCTTATTATCAAAAATAAAAGAATATGATTTTTATTCTATTGAAGAAAGAGGTCATGAAAATTCATTGCAAAAAGCTTCTGTTTTACTTTCAAAACATGATAATGACATTTTAAATGTTGTTAAATATTTGAAGAATGAATATGAAAAGGTATATTTAATTGGCGAATCAATGGGAGCTCTTTTTTGTTCTCGTGTTGCTTATAAAAGTGATTTAATTGATGGTGTTTTTTGTTGATCTATTCCATTTAATCCTAAAGATATAATGGTTGAAAGACAAAGTAAAAAATTTGTTATTTTCTTTAGAGTTGTTTTATGTTTTTTGTTTGGTTGAAATTATAAATATTCTGCAAAAGTAGATTATCCTAAATTAACAAACTCTCCCTTTTTAATGAAATTAAATAAATTAGATACTGATACAAAGGGTTCTACTTCTGAAGAAATAGCAATATGAAAAGCATCTTTAACAATTAGACATAAATTTTTACATAAAACACCAAAAAAACCAATTTATTATTGACATGGAAGTCAAGATATAATGGCCAGTCAAAAATTAATAAATAAAATAATGAAAAAAAATAAAGTTAGTGTAGAAATTATTCCAGATGCCAAACATATTTTGA
>JAFWJI010000016.1 GCA_017511585.1 Mycoplasmataceae bacterium | reverse complement strand
GCAGTAGCAATGAGTGGTTATTTACTAAAAATCAACCCTTTCAATCAACCTGGTGTTGAAGTATACAAAACAAATATGTTTAAAACTCTAAAAAAATAATGAAAAATTAATTGTATAATGTAAAATGCCATCAAAACAAAAACCTTGTAACTTGGTCAGGACAGAAATGAAGCAGCCACATCAAGAAGTTTTGTGTTTGGTGGTTTTTTATTTTCCCACACACTTTTCCACATATAAATACCAAGCAATAACTACAAATAATTGAGTTTTAAACATTTTAAATGCCACTTATTATTAAAAATATATAATAAACAATATAAATATACTAAAATAATAGAGATGAAATTTTCTATAGAAAAAAACAAAATATTAAAATCATTAGAAGAAGTTATTAGAGCAATAGATCCTAATAACATTTATATGCATTTAAGAAATTTTTATATAGAAATCTTAGATGAAGAAATAATCATAAAAGGGTCTAATGGATATTTTTCCATAGAAAATACAATAAAAAACGAATCTACTTTATATGTAGAAAAAATTGGTAAATTATTAGTTCCTTCAAATTTGTTTTTAAATATTGTTAAAAAATGTTCAGGAAAAATTTTGCTTTATTCAGAAAATAATATTTTGTATATAGAAAACAACTTAGATAAATATCAAATAAATTTATTAGATTACAAAGAATATCCAGTAATCGACTTTAGTTTATATGGAAATAAAATTAAAGTAGAAGTAGAAAAAATTAAAAAAGCAATAAACAATGTTATATTTGCTTCATCTCAAACTAAAGAAGATTTTATATTAACTGGTATTAACATAAAATATGAAGATAATAAATTAATGTTTACAGCTACTGATAGTTTTAGATTAGCAAGAGAAGTTATTGAAGTAAAAGATGATCGTAATATTTCTTTTGATGTAACTGTAGTTAATAAAAATTTAAAAAACTTTATCCCTAATGATGCAGTAGGAGAAATAGAATTTTATGCTAATGAACATAAAATAAATGTTGTTTACAACAATTCAAATTATCAATCTAAAATAATTGATGCTCCTTATAAAAATGTTTCTCAATTATTTAAAGCTAATTTTTCAAAAAAAATAACTATAGATAAAACTATTTTAAACAACGCTATTAGTAAAGCTACTGTTATGTCTAATGATGTTGTTCATAATAAAATCTTTATTTTTGTTAACAAAGAAGAAATGAAATTATCAACTCACACCGACTCGATTGGTAGTACTTCTGTGGTTCTAAAAAATAACGAATTTCAATATGAAGGAGAAGAGATTCAAATAATTTTAAATTATAAATTTTTAAAAGAAGCAATAAATGTATTTAATGATAAAATTAATATACATTTAATAGATTCGAAAAATTTAATTTTAATTGATAGTGAAAAAAGTTTGAATAAACAAATCATAAGTCCGATGGTTTCTTAAAAGCGAGGTTTAATAATGAGAGTAAAAATACAAGGTAGATTTATAAAGCTAGGTCAATTAATAAAAAAATTAAATTTTACAGACACAGGCGGTCAAGCTAAATTATTTGTTAAAACACACAAAATAATCATAAACAATATTGAAGGTGGTACGAGAAATACAAAAGTTTGAGCTAATTCAACTATTTGAATTGATGATCAAGTATTCTATATTGTAGAAGATGAAAGATAGTCTAAACTAAATATGATTAACAAAATTTCTAATGAATTAAAAAAGATATTAGAAGAAAATAAATGAGATACAAGCAAAATTAGTGTTTCAAAAAACAAAAATATTGAATTTGGAGAATTTAATACTAATATTGCTTTTTTATTATCAAAAGAACTTCGTTTAAATCCAATGGATTTAGCAAATGAAATAGTTTCTAAATTTAACAAGAAAAATTTGTCATATATAAAAGATATTAAAGTAGTTAATCCTGGTTTTATTAATTTTTATTTAAATGATAAATATTATGTTGATATTGTAAAAACTGTAGTTCAAAATAAAGAATATGGAAAAAAGGTTAAAAATAATATAACAATCAATGTTGAATTTGTATCTGCAAACCCTACAGGATTTTTGCATGTTGCACATGCTAGAGGAGCTGCATTTGGAGATAGTTTATCAAACATACTAGATTATGCCGGATATAATGTTATTCGTGAATATTATATAAATGATGTAGGTAATCAAATAGATCGATTAGCAATTTCAATTTATACTAGATATCATCAAGAATTAGGTGTTCAACTAGAAATGCCTGAAGATTCATATGTTGGAATAGATATTATTTGAGGTGCAAAAGAAATAATTAAAAAATATGGAAACAAGTTTTTAAATATTCCTTTTGAAAATTGTGTTGATGAAATTAAAAAAATTTCTCTTGAAATAATGTTAAGTAAAATTAAAAAAGATTTATTAGAATTAGGTGTTGAATTTGATATTTGATTTTCAGAAAAAACATTATATGAAAATAATTTAATTACAAAACAATTAAATACATTAAAAGGGATTTATGAAAAAGATGGGGCCAAATGATTAGAAACAACAAAATATGGTGATGATAAAGACCGTGTTTTGGTAAAAGTAGATGGTACTGGAACTTATTTTTTATCAGATACTGTTTATCATAATATAAAAGCTTCTAGAGAACCTAAACCACAAAAATTAATTAATGTTTGAGGTGCAGATCATATAGGTTATATAAAACGTGTTGAAACAGCTTTGTTACTTCAAGGTTATAAAAGCGACATTTTGACAGTTATTACAATGCAATTAGTTAGATTAATTAAAGATGGTAAAGAAATGAAGATGTCCAAAAGAAAAGGAACTTCATTATTTATGTCAGAATTAGTTGAACAAGTAGGAAAAGATACAACTAGATTTTTCTTAATTAATAGAACTAATAATTCTACAATTGATTTTGATATTGATTTAGCTAATTTAAAAACTAACGATAATCCTGTATTTAGTATTCAATATGCAAATGCTAGAATCCAAAAGTTAATTCAAAATGTTAATATTAATTATGAAAATGATTTTAAAGAATTAAAATATAGTGACACAGAATATGGGATTATTAATTTGATAGATAAATTTCCTCAATTAATTGAAGAAATTTCTCAGAATTATAAAATTCATTTATTAGCTCAATATTTAATTGATTTAGCAAAAGAATATAATTCTTTATATTCGAATGTAAAAATTATTGGATCTAAAAGGGAAAAAGAATTGTTATTTTTATCTATTGGATGCTCTAATATTTTTAAAATAGGATTAAAATTATTAGGAGTTTCAGCTCCTGAAAGGATGTAATTATGAAAACAATATTAGATATTATAAAAGAATATATGAATAAATCAAAACGTGATGATTTTACTTTTGATGAAATTTTTGAACAAGTAGAAAAAGAATTATCTGGAGAATGAGCTAAAAGTATAAATAAAGATTTTGATGACATTCTTATTGATAAAAAAGGTGAAACATATAAATTATTAACTATTGATGGTGGTTTTGTTAGAAACGAAGATGGGACATTTAAATTAAAAAATTATAATTAATGAAAGATGTAAAAATTCAAACTGTTTTATATTATAGATATTTAATGCGTCAAACATTATTAATATTTTGTTTTTCTATTTTTATTTCAGTATTAATTTCTTTATTAATTTTTTTTACAAAACAATTTTCTAAGCAAATTTCAATTATATTATGAGTTGTTATTTGATTATTTCCAATTTATGTTTTGGGTTTTTTAATAATGTGATTTATAAAATTTAAAACAAATAAAAAACAATTAAAAAACTTATCTCTTTTTAACAAAATTACAAATAGTGCAATTAGAGAAAAAGTAGTTAAGTCTGGATTTAAAATTAAATGTTTAATTTTCAAATCAGATCAAGATAAAAAATTTTTTAATGCAATAAATCCAGAAATTGAAAAACAAAAAAAAATTTTAAAAATTCAAGAAGAAAACTAAAATTATTTAATTATGAAAAAACAAAAGAGTTTTGTAGAATTTATAAAATCTTTAGATGAAATTAATTTTATTGCTAATCTAATTGTTAATATGGCCAAATCTACTAATACCCAATTCATTTTTTTAAAAGGAGATATTGGTTCTGGTAAAACTACTTTAGTTAAAGAAGTAGCAAAAATTTTAAATGAAGATCAAGTAGTTATTTCTCCTACATTTAATAAGATGTTTATTTATAAAAATATGGTTCATATTGATGCTTATAATTTGATAGGAAAAACATTAGATTCTTTTCATGATTATTTTGAAGATAAATTAGTTTTTATTGAATGAGCAGAAAATTTAAATTATAAATTTCCAGATGCTTTTCAAATTGAAATATCATTTTTAGATGAAGAAAAAAGAAAATATAAAATAAATTGAAAGAGTTAGGATGAAGTTGTTTTTAGATACTACACAAAGAATTTTTGTTGCAACCATTTTAAATGAAAATGATCAACCAATTTTTTCTAAATTTGTTGATACAAAATATAAAGTAGAAGAAATAATTGATTTTTTCAATAATGTACCTAACTTTGATTCTATTAAACAAATTTATATTAATTTAGGACCTGGCAGTTTTACTGGTTCTAGAATAGGTTTATTATATGTAAGAACTATTGCTCAGTTAAATTCTGAAATAGAAGTTTTTACAACAAATACATTTAATATTTTAAAAATCCAAAACCCTAAAAAAATCATTAAAAAATTCTTTATCTTTGCAACAAAAAATAAATCATATTATTTGACCAAAAATAAGATGATTTTGTATCATAAAAAATCAAAGAAAGAATTAGAAATTAATTATGATTTATTGTTAAAAAATTTTTCTAAAAATGAAAAAATATTTTCTAAATCTAATATTGTATCTTTAATGCCTATTTATATTAGTCAACCTCATATTGGAGAACAAAAATAATTATGAAAATATTAGGTATAGAATCTTCTCATGATGATACTTCTATTTCATTAGTGGAAAATCTAGATGTTATTATTCATTTAAAAATATCTCAAGTAGATATTCATAAAAAATATGGTGGTACTATTCCAGAAATAGCTTCAAGAGAACATTACAATAATTTTTATATTTTATTAGAAGAATTGAAAAAGCAATTTGATTTAAATGATTTAGATTATATTTCTTATACAGAAGAACCCGGGTTTATAGGGGCTTTACAAATGGGTAAATTATTTGCTCATTCTTTAAGCAAAACTTTAAAAAAACCCTTAATACCTATCAACCATTTAGATGGACATATTTATTCTGTTTTATTAGATAATGAAAATAAAATCACTTATCCTGCAATTGCTTTAATAGCTTCAGGAGGTCATACTAATTTATATTTGTTAAATAGTAAAGAAGATAAAAAAATAATTGGTCAAACAATTGATGATGCTGTTGGAGAAGTTTTTGATAAAGTATCTAGAATTTTATTTAATGTTTTTCCTGGAGGTCCATATATAGATCAAATTTTTGATTCTAAGTTTAATAATGCTCAAATGTATAAATTAAATGATGCAAAATTAAAAAATCCTTTCGATTTTTCTTTTAGTGGTTATAAAACTCAAATATTTAATATGTCTAAAAATGAAAATATTGATAAAGAATTATTAGCTTGTTCTTTCCAAAAACAAGTAATTGATTTTATTATTTCAAAAACTAAATTAGCTATTGAAACATTCAATCCTAAAACAATAATATTATCTGGTGGAGTTAGTGCTAATAAATATTTAAGACAAGAATTTTTGAAACTACATAAAAATGCTTTAATTCCTAAATTAGAATATGCAACAGATAATGGAGCAATGATTGCAGCTGCAGCTTTTGAAAAGTTAAAAAAATAAAAATTAAATTCAAGGTTGGAAAATAATCATACATAGTGTAATGTTTATTACAATTAAAAGAAATATATTTGTTTTATATTTCATTATTAAAACATAATCAATAATAATTGAAAGAATAGATCAAGCTATTAATACTCAATATCTTCATTTTGTAAAAAAAGTATCTTTAAAATAAATATATTTATCTAATTGACCAAAATTATCACTTAATTCATTAAATCCTAAAAAAGGAACTACTAATGACATAATTAAATTTATTGCAACAGCAGCTAAAACACCACATAAAACAGGTTTCATTATGTTGTATAAAGAGATTGTGAATTTTTTATTTTTAACTTTGTTAAATTTATTCATAATTCATATCATTAAAAATATTGGAATAATAATAAAAATTAGATACGTTATAAACATAGCTAAATAAGCTCATCAATGTCCTTCTCCTGCTAAAAAACCGGAAATAAAAGCTAACTTTAAACCAAAAACTCCTGGAGTAGAATTTGCTATTGATAAAACAGAATTTCAAGTTTCCTCTGATATGTCTAATATGTTAACTAATAATATTTTAAAATAAGGAATAAATACTTGAGCACCACCAAATACTACAAAAGAAATTATTAAACAACCCAAAAACACAATTATTAAAGGTACCATATTTATTTTTTATCCTTTTTATCTTTTTGTTTTTTTATTTTGTTTTTTCAAAAATTAATAATTAACAAAATTAATATGAAAAATAAAATAATAAAAATAGGCACAGATCAAGGTACAGGAACAAAAAAACTAAATGAAAAAGAAAAAATAAAAATTAATCAATTTCATTTTATAGATAATACTTGTTGTCCTTTTTTAAAATATTGGATTGTCATATTTATTAATAAGCAAATAATTATTGGAATAACTGCTACATAAATTATTTGTAAATATTTTAGTGGTAAAAAACTTACACTTAAAATAAATATTGTAAAAAACAATAAAGTGTGTGGTAGTAAAGCAATAATTATTATTAAATAAGTTTTTCATTTTGATTTTAATAATTTAAAACAAATATAAGACATTGTTTCTACAACACTTGCTCCAGGAATTGAATTAGTTATAATTACAATTTCTTCTAACTCTTTTTCAGTTAATCAATTATGTTTATCAATAAAATATTTTTTAACAATAGGAAAAGTGGCGTTTCCACCACCGAAACTAATTATTGATATTTTTAAAAATAATCAAACCAAATATCAAAATGAAGGTTCTCTATTTACTTTATTTTTATTGTTCATTTTAAATTATTATAATATATTGACATATGATTATTGATTTACATGGAATGACAGTAGAAGATTCTATTCCTTTTATATTAAGTTCTTTAATGAATTTAGATATGTCCTTTTACAATACTTTAACTATAATAACTGGTAATGGTTTTGGTTTTTTAATGTCTTCTACTTTAAATTTATTAGATGAAGAAGATCGGGATTATAAAGTAGAAAAAGGGAAAATAATAGTTTATAAAAAAACTAATGAAACTTTTAATGATTTTGATAATTGAATGGATTATTTAAAAACAGAAGAAGATAATGATTAGTTTTCAATATAAATTAAGAAGTATATTTTATTTGATAGTTTCCAAACATGTGGTTTGTAATTTTTTAATATAATATACATTATCATATTCAAATTTGTTCATTTGTTTTTGAAAACTTATCAAATTAATTTATTAAGGAGAAATAATGACTGAAACTAGATCAAGATTCCAACCTTTTTTAGCTATGTTAAGTTTTTTAACTAGAACTTTTTTTAAAAATAAATCAGTTTATATTAGTTATGTTATTTGTACCATTATAGTTTTAATTAGTTGTTTGTTACCAGGTTGATTAAATTTAGAAGAAACTATGACTAGATTTTTATTGACATTACCAATAATAACTATTTTTTTATCAATTTGAATTCAAAGTGCTGCTCAAACAGTTTTTATTTTTATAGATACTCAAAACGAAGGTTTAGAAATATTGTTATTATCTAAACCAATTAAAAGGTATCATGTTTTTTGATCTAGAACTTTATTTTTATTTGCTTTTGGTTTAGTTATTTCTCTATTAAATTTAATATTTCTTTACATTGGGTTAATTCAAATAGAAAGTATTTTAACTGAAAAAGAAATATTAAATATTATTGGTGGAGCATTTGGTGGACAAATACTATTATTTTTAATTGTTTTTTCACTAACACTTTTAATTTCAATGTTAATTAGTGGGAAAGCAGGTAGAGTATTACCAAATATCATTTTTTCTTTTTCATACGTTTTAACATCAATAATTCCTAGTTTTAGTGCATTGGATACAAAAAATATCAATCCATTAGAAAAAATAAATATGAATTTTGTAAATTATTTAAATTCATCAGAAAATAATTTAGATAATTTTAAAAATGGATTGAAAACAGAAAATGCTAATACTTCATTTAATTCTGTTATAGATGAGATTCAATATGTTGATTATAAAAATTTAACAGAAGCACAAGATAATTACAACCAAGTGGAAGCACCATATATTTTTTCTGTTGTAAATAGCAACACATTAGTTTTTGATCATATTTATCTTTATAAAGCTAAACCTCAATATAATGATAAAAATGAATTAATAAATGGTGCCGAACTAAAAGATCACCTTATTCCAATAAATATAAATAAAGATGTTAATGATTTAATAAGTGATGAAAATAGAGAGAAATTTGCAAAAACAATATTTGATTCATTGTATGAATCTTTAAAAGGAAAAACAATTAAAGGAAATAGCGCTTTAATTATTTTTAAT
>JAFWJI010000015.1 GCA_017511585.1 Mycoplasmataceae bacterium | reverse complement strand
TTATATTTTTTGGCTCAAATGGTAACATTATTTGAACTTCTGAATTTATTAAAGATCGTTTTGGTGAAAAAATAATGAATGAAAATATTGTTTTTTTCAATGAAGACATTAATTTAAATAAAAGATTTATTGATTTTAAAAAAATATTTAAATTTGATAATTTTGTTTATGAAATTACTTTCATTTCAAAAGAAGCAACGTTAATATTAAAAGATGTGACACAAGAGTATTTAGCAAGTAATTTTTATGAATTAGAAAAATTAGTTATTGGTGAAGTAGAAATTGATAACTATCAACTTTTAAGAGTTTCCTTTTCAGAAGAAGATATGTTTAGAGTTCAAGTGTCTATAATAAATTTATTGGATAAGTTATCTAAAAAATATAACTTTATTTTTAAACAATATGTTGATGGTAAGTTCTTAATACTAACAAATAGAGATAATTTAAATAAGATAATGTCAAATGAATTTAAAGAATTTGAACAATTAAATGATTTAAAAGTCGCTTCTTCTAAAATATCTTTATCAATTGGTTTTGGAACCGATACTTCTAATTATTCAAAATTGTTAGAAATGTCTAAAGAAGCATTATTCCAATCACAAACACGTGGTGGAGATCAAATTACAATTATATCTGCTATTGAAAAACCTAAAAGATTTGGTTCAAAATCTGAAATATCAGTTCTTAAATCTAGAACTAAAATTAAAAATATTTCTAACAATTTTAAAATTAAAATACAAGATCCAAAAATTAAAAATGTTATTATTTATGGTCATAAGTTTGCCGACTTAGATTCAATTGGTGCTTCTTATGCATTGTATGAAATAGCTAAAAATTTTAATAAAAAAACTTTTATTCAAAATGTTACTTTTGATGAAACAGGACAAAAAGCAATTGACAAATATATTCAAAACCCAGGAGAAATATTTGTTTCTAAGTTTAAATTAAAATCACTTGATATGAATGAAACATTGATTATTATTGTAGATTGTGCAGAAGAAACTAGAGTTGAAAACCAAGCTTTATTTAAAAATGTAAAAGGTGAAAACGTATTTATTTTTGATCACCATAGAGTTTCTAAATTAAATGAAATTATAGATAACTTAAATATATATATTGAATCAACAGCATCTTCAACTTGTGAAATGATTACTGAGATGATTAAATTCAATGATTTTAATAAATACATTTCTAAACTTGGAGCTCAATTCCTTTTAAATGGTATTTATTTAGATACAAACCAATTTAGAAAAGCAGTTAGTTCTAGAACATTTGCAGCAGCTTCATTATTAGAAAGTTGAGGAGCAAATGTAGATGAATCAATTTCGCTATTAAAAATATCTTCTTCTGTTAATGAAAAAATAATAAAAATAGTTTCAAAAGCAAAAGAAATAAAACCTGGTTATTGATTATCTTATACAAATGAAATTATTCCTATCGATGTTATATCTATGGGAGCTGATGAGATTTTGAAAATTGAAGGAAGAAAAGCATCTTTTGTTGTTGCGCAATTACCTATGGAAAAAGGATCAGAACATCCTATTTATAAATTAAGCGCTCGTTCAATGGGGGTAAATGTTCAATTGATTGCTGAAGCTGTTGGTGGTGGTGGTCATTTTAATGCAGCAGCTGCAGTTAGTGATCAAAAAGCAAATGAAACATTAGATAATTTTATTGATAATATTATTCAAGCGATAGTATCATCAAAAGAATAAAATAGAGATATTATATGGGAGTTAATTTATGAAAGTGATAATTATTAAAAAATATCAAAAATATAATGTCGATGATATTGTTGAAGTTTCTGATGGTTTTGGTTCTAATTTTTTAATTAAAAATGGATATGCTCTTCCAATTAATAAAGTTACATCTAAAAATTTAGAAATAAGAAAAATCGAAAAACAAAAACAATATGAATTAGATAGAGAACAAGCTTTAGAATTAAAAAACAAATTAGAAGCTTTAGAATTAAGTTTTTATTTAAAAGTTACAAAAGATGTAGTGCATGGTTCTATTTCTTCTAAAAAAATAATGCAAGAATTAAATAATCAAGGTTTTAAATTAGATAGACATTCTTTACCTTCTCATCTTTTAATTAACTCTTTAGGTATTACAAAAGTTGAAATATCTTTATTTAAAGATATAAAAGCTATATTAAAAGTTAATGTAATAGGAGAATATGCCAAATAGTAAGGATACTGAAAATATTTTAAATATAGAAAGTGCTTTATTAGGTTTAGTTTTTGTTAGCAAAAAAATTGATGAGAAATTATCACAAATATTTGTTTTTCTAGATAAATCATATTTTTCAAATGAAAAAAATCAAACAATGTTTGGAATATTTAAAAGTTTCTATGACGAAAATATTAAAGAATTTGATTATGATTTTGTAGATCAATATATTGAAAAAAAATCTTTTTCAAAAATAATAGATCATGATTATTTAGATGATTTATTAAATAAGGCAGGTTATGTTAATTTATTAAACACTTATTTAAGTTCAATTATTGAAAACAATAGAAAGAAAAAATTAAAAGATACATTAGAATCAACTTTAAAAGTTATTAAAAATTCTGATTCAAATAATTTAATAGAAAACATTAGAGAAGATTTATTTAAAATTGAAGATAAAAAATTAGCATCTGATTTTTTAAAAGGTTCAGATGTTGCTGAAAAAGTTATTACAGATACATTTAATAATAAAAAAGAAATTAAAGGTTTAAAAACTGGATTTTCAAAATTAGATGAAATAACAACAGGTTTTCAAAATGGAGATTTAATAATTATTGCTGCAAGACCTTCTGTTGGTAAAACTGCTTTTGCTTTAAATTTAGCATTAAACATTATGATGTTATCAAATAAAACAGTTGCTTTTTTTTCATTAGAAATGCCTGCTGAGCATTTGATAAAAAGAATGTTAGCTTCTATTTCAAATATTAATAACTATAAATTTAAAGAACCAGATAGATTAACAAAAGAAGATAAAGAAAAAATATTATTAGCATATGAAAAATTTAAAACAAAACAACTATTTATTGATGATTCTGGTTCTATAAAATTAGATGAAATTATTTGAAAATCTAAAAGATTAAAAAATAAAAATAATTTAGATTTAATAATTATTGATTATATGCAATTAATTCCTTTAGATAGTAGAAATCATGGTAATCGACAACAAGAAGTTTCGAAAATATCAAGATCATTAAAACAATTAGCTAGAGAATTAGATGTACCAATTATTGCTTTATCTCAATTAAATAGAAGGGTTGAAGAAAGAGAATCAAAAAAACCAATGATGTCTGATTTAAGAGAATCAGGATCAATTGAACAAGATGCTGATATTATAGGTTTTTTATATCGTGAAGATTATTACAATAAAAATAAAGAAGAAACTCATCAAGAAAAACATTTAACAGAATTAAATATTGCTAAACATCGTAATGGTTCAATTGGAACAATAGAATTTTTGTTTGATTCATCTACAGGAAAATTTACTACTTTTAAAAATGAAGATAATTAATTACATTAAAGGTGCTACTAGTTTAAAAATAAATTTTTTAATTATTTTTTTAAATCTAGAATCATCATAAATATGTATATTTGATAATGATTTATATTTTCTTAATGTTTTGTTTAAGTCATCAATTACTTCTTTTCCAAATAATAAGTTAATAGATTCTTCATTTGTAAAAAAAGAACGCATATCTAAATTATTTGTTCCAATATAAGCAAATTCATTGTCAAATATTCCAAATTTAGAATGTAAGAATGTTTCGTTGAATTTATACACTTTAGCACCATATTTTGTGATTTCATTTGAATAAAATAATGTAGCTACATATGTAAATCATTTATCTGGTTTCCCTGGTATGTAAATTTCAATTTCAACCCCTCTTCTTAAAGCATTTTTTAGAGAATTAAAAACTTTATTTGTTGGAATAAAATATGGAGTTGTGATCTTTATTTTTTTAAATGAATTATTTATCCAATAATTTATTGATTCTTCTAAAAAATTTATGTTTTTTGTTGGCCCTTGTTCAAAAGTTAAAATTTTACAATTTGAATTTTGAATTTTTTTATTATTAATAACATAATCATTAATATTTAATTTTTCTTTATTTTGTTTATATCAATCAAATAAAAATACTGATTGATAATCATTTACTATTTGTCCTTTTGCACAAAAATTAGAATCAGCTCAATAACCATATTTTTTATTTAATGAAAAATATTCATCTGAAATATTTAATCCACCAAAATGAACAACTTCACCATCAATAATAAATAATTTTCTATGAAGTCTTTTATTATCTGTATGTCTTACATAAGGATAATATGGAATATTGTAAAAACATAATTTAATACCATTTTCTTTTAAATGTTTAAATTCATCAATTGGTATTTTTCAAGAACCAAATTTATCAATTATCATTCTTACTTCAACATTTTCTTTTGCTTTTTTAAATAATGCATTTTTTAATTTTTCATATATTTCAGATTCTTTAATAATATACATTTGAATATGAATATATTTTTTTGATTTTTCAATATCTTCTAATAATTTTTCATATGCTTGATAACCGTTATTGAAAATTGTTAAATTAGTATCATAAAAATTTCTTTTTACAAAATTTGTTTGTCATTTCATTAAATTATTTTCTTGATTATTTTTTTCTAGTTTAAAACTATTTATTTGAAACTCTTTAAACTCTTTTTCAAAAACTTCTATTTCAAGACCAGATTCTCTTCTAATTCTAAATAAACTATAAAAAATTATGCCTATGTAAGGAATTGCTATTATAAAAAATAATCAAGATAATTTTTCTATAGAATTATCATTATTTGTTATTGAAAAAATAATAAAAATAGTGTTGAAAAAATATGAAACAATTAAAAAAATTGCTCAACTTTGTCAATTAAATTTTCCAAAAACTACAAAAGCTATAGAAATTGCAAATATTATCAACAATACTATTGAATCAATAATTAAACGTTTGTATTTTTTCATAATATATTTAATTTTATATGTTTCTATTTATTATTAAAAATAATAAAATATTTTGTTATAGAATTTAATTAATTATGAAATTAATAGACAAAATAACTCCAATTGAAGAAGATTTTTCTAAATGATTTGTTGATGTAGTAAAAAATGGAAATTTAATTGATTATGGTCCATTAAAAGGGACTTTAATTTTTAAACCCAATTCTTATGGGATTTGAGAAAATATTCAAAAACATTTTAATAAAATAATTAAAAAGATAAATTGTGAAAATGTTTATTTACCTTTGTTAATTCCGCAAAATTTAATTGCTAGAGAAAAAAAACATATTGATGGATTTGCTCCAGAAATTGCAACAATTACTAAAGTTGGTGATAAAAAATTAAGTGAAGATATTTATATTAGACCAACATCTGAAGTTTTGTTTGCTCAACTTTTTAAATCAGAAATAAATTCTTATAATGATTTACCTAAAATATATAATCAATGAGCTAATGTTGTTAGATGAGAAAAAACAACAAATCCTTTTTTAAGAAATAGTGAGTTTTTATGACAAGAAGGTCACACTTCTCATTCGACAGAACAAGAAGCTTTGGAATTTAGTAAAAAAATTATTCAAATGTATAAAGATTTTTATAAAAATTATTTAGCATTAGATGTTATTGTAGGTAGAAAAACAGAAAATGAAAAATTTCCCGGAGCTGAAATAACTTGAACTATTGAAGCTATGATGAAAGATGGTAAATCTTTACAAGCAGCAACAAGTCATTATTTAGGACAAAATTTTTCTAAAATGTTTGATGTTTCTTTTAAAAATAAAGATAATAAATTTGAGCATGTTTTCCAAACATCATGAGGATTATCAACTAGATCTATTGGTGCAATAATTATGGGTCATGGAGATAATAGAGGAATAGTTATACCTCCAAAAGTCGCTTCTATTCAAGTAGATTTAATTGAAATAATGGCAAACAAAGATCAAAGAGTTTCTGAAGTTTCAGAAAAAATAAGATCACTTTTAGAAAATAATAATATTACAGTTCGTGTTGATAAAACAAATAAAAGTGTAGGTTTTAAAGTTTCGCAATCTGAAATTGAAGGAGTACCAATTAGAATTGAAATTGGACCTAGAGATCTTGAAAATAATAAAGTATTAATTGTTAGACGTGATAATATTGAAAAAGAATATGTTGAAATAGATAATATTTTAGAAAAAGTATCTTTTTTATTAGAAGATATTCATAATAATTTATATAAACAATCTAAAGAAAGAATGCAAAAAAATATAGTTTATACAAATTCATATGAAGAATTTAAAACATTAATAGAAAAAAACAAATTTGTTTTAGTTCCAATATTAAAAGATGATGTTAAATTAGAAGAAAAAATTAAAGAAGAGACATTTGCAACTGCTAGATGTATTCCTTGAGAAATAACCCCACCAAAATCAAATGATATTTGCATTTTAACTGGTAAAGAAACATCGTATTTTGTAATTTTTGCAAAATCATATTAGTTTTTATTAATGTATAATTTAAATTAAGTAGTTAGGTGGTTTTTATTATGAATAAACAAGTTTATGAAATCAATTCTGAAGAACAATTAGAAAAAATTATAAAAACTAATAAAGGAGTTTTAATTGTTGATTTTTCATCTCCAATTTGTCCTCCTTGTTTAATGTTAGAACCTATTCTTGAACAATTAGTAGAAGAAGGTTTATGTTCTGTTGCTAAGATAAATGTTTTTGAACAACAAGAATTAGCTGCAAAAAATGAAGTTAATTCAACACCTACAATTTTATTGATAAAAGATTCAGAAGTTAAACATAAAGTTATAGGATATCAACCAATAGAAGAATGAAAAAAAATAATAGATAAGATGTAATAAATTTATGATTATAAATACTAAAGATAGACAATTTAATGTTGAGGCTATTTTTGTTGATTTAGACGGAACTTTTTTTGATAAATTTACAAAAAAACCTA
>JAFWJI010000014.1 GCA_017511585.1 Mycoplasmataceae bacterium | reverse complement strand
TTGATTTCCGCTACATCTTCTTTAGATATTAAAGTAAATCTAGGTTTTCAGTCAATTACTTTTGTTTCTATTTTTTCTGTATCGTTACCATTTGTTTCTTTTTCTACTTCCGCACTTATTTGTAATTTAAAACTTCCATCTTTATTTTTATTAACAATTTTCATTCCGTTATCTAGTATTTCAGCTTCAACTTCTGTTGATCCATTTTCATAACCAACTTCATAAAATCTATTTAAAATTTTTTGAAAATCTTCATTTAATATGCTTACATTTAATTTATCAACAATGGCTTTAATAATTTTTGTTGCATTTTCGTTTCTATTTCCGTTAAAAATATTTAATTTTCTTTCACTTCTTGTAGTTTGATTTGTTCAAGTTGTTTCAGGATTAAAACCATTTTCTGCGTTTGCAATTGTTTTATTACTATTATTACATGATATAGCAAAAACAGGTAAACTCATTAAAGGAACTAACCCAAAAATTAATAAATTTTTACTTTTCTTCATTTTAAACACCTCTCATTTTTAATGTTTATTTGAATATTGTAATAAAAAAAAAAAAAAAAAACAATATTTTTTGGCAAATTGTTTTTTCATTATATTGTTTTTTTATTCAAGATTTTTATTCAACAGAAACTTGAGCTCCAGCAGCTTCAAGTAATTTTTTCAACTCTTCTGCTTCTTCTTTTTTAATGTTTTCTTTAACTGTTGCAGGAGCAGATTCAACTAATTTTTTAGCATCCATTAATCCTAATCCTGTAGCATCTTTAACTACTTTAATAACAGCAACTTTGTTTCCACCATCTGATTTCAAAGTAACTTTAAATTCAGTTTTTTCAGCAACAGCTTCACCAGCAGGAGCAGCAGCAACTGCAACAGCAGAAGGATCAATTCCAAATTCTTCTTTCATTGCATCTACTAATTCCATAACTTCTTTAATTGTCATTTCTTTTAATGATTCAATAAATGTTTCTTTTGTTAATTTAGCCATAGTTTTTCCTTTTTATTAATTTATATTATATTAATATCTTTATATATTTAATTATTTATTTATGCTTCTTTAATTTTATTTTCATCAACTAACATTTTAAGACCAACTCCAATTTGTCTAATTGGTGCTTGTAATGAAGTTGCAAGCATTGTAAGAGCTTCTTCAAATGTTGGTAAAGTAGCAATATCCATAATTTCAGTTTGATTAGCAACTTTGTTTTCAACAATCCCTGAAATTAATTTAACTTGTTTGTGTTTTTTTCCAAATTCATGTAACACTTTAGCTGCAGAAATATAATCAGAATAAGAAAATGCATATAAATTAGCACCAACTAAAGTATCAGACAATGAAGCTAAGTCAGTATTTTCAATTGCTTTTTTAACAAGACGATTTTTGTAAACTTTTATTTCTACATTTTTTGTTTTTGCTTCTTTTCTAAGAGCTTGAATTTGTTTAACAGTTAAACCTTGATATGTAGCAACAACCATAGATTGAGATTTAGAAATTTTGTCATTAATTTCTTTTACTTCAATAATTTTTTGTTCTCTTAGTAAACTCATAACTTTTATAAACCTCCTTTTTAGTATATTTTTAAAACAATACAAAAAAGAGTTATACACTCGGTAACAAATTAAGTTTTACACAGTTACTTTCTTAATGTATTGCTTTTTTATTTTACCAAAAATGATTTAAAATTTATAGTTAAATTTATAAATTTAGTGAAGGAAAAAATATGAAATTAATAAATAAAATTTCAAATACAAAATTTACATTAGAAGGTTTTTTTGAAGAAGATAAATTAGAAAAAAAATTTAAAAATATTTTAGTATCTAAAAACGCTATTACAGAATATGTTGAACAAAATAAAGCATTCATTTGTTTAGGTTCAAAAAAAACATACAATTTAGATACTTTAAAAAACATAATAAATAAAATTTCAAAATTACAAACTAGAGATTATCAAATAATTGCAAAAACTTTTGTTGACAAAAATGTTACTTTAGAAATTGTTGTTAATAAGTTTGTTGATATTGATGAATATGTAAATGGTGAAGGTTTATATAGCGCAAAAACTTCAAAACCAAATAAAAAACAAAATTTAACTTTATTTGTAGAAGATTCAAAAATTGCTAAAAAATCAGAAGATACATTAAAAATTGCAAAATTAGTAAATAATGCTAGAAGATTACAAGCAACACCTCCGAATATTTGTAATTCAGAATGATTAGCAAATGAAATTAAAGAATCATTTAAATCTATTAAATCAAGTAAATTTAAAATTAATATTTTGGATAAAAAACAAATTGAAAAAGAAAAAATGAATTTATTTTTATCAGTTAATAAAGGAAGTGCTTTTGAACCAAGACTTGTGGTTATTGAATATAATGGAAACCCTAATTCAAAAGATAAAATAGCATTAATTGGTAAAGGTATAACATTTGATTCAGGTGGTTATAATCTAAAAGGATCTCCACATATTAAAGGTATGAAATATGATATGTCAGGAGCAGCTATATGTGCTTCAGCAATAAAAGGTATTATTGAATTAGACTTAAAAGTTAATGTTTGTTGTGTTTTACCATTAACAGATAATAAAGTTTCATCAGATGCACAAACACCAGATTCTATTTGAACTTCAATGAGTGGAAAAACAGTTGAAGTTAATAACACAGATGCAGAAGGAAGATTAATTCTAGCTGATGCCATTACATATGCAATTAAAAAATTTAATCCTAGTCAAATTATTGATGTTGCAACACTAACTGGAGCTATAATAGTTTCATTAGGAACAACTTTTACAGGAGCTTGATCAACTTGTGATAAATCATATGCTAAATTGTTATTAGCAGCCAATAAACAAGATGAGTTAATTTGAAGAATGCCATTTCACAATGATTTTATAAAAAACATTAAATCATCTAGTTTTGCAGATTATAAAAATACTGATTTATCTGGAAAAGGTGGTTCAATTTCTGCTGCCATGTTTTTAAAAGAATTTACTGAAGATAAAAAATATATTCATCTAGATATTGCTGGTACAGGTGGAGATGAAGATCATCCAACTGGAGTAATGGTAAAAACTTTAATTCAATTTGCAATAGAAAATCAATAATTAATTAGTTTGAAAATACTAAATTTTTATACAATATAAAATTATATTAGTATGAAGTTAATTGTAGACTTGAAACCTAAACATAATTTTTTGTATAAATTTAAAAATACTTTAAGAGATATAACAATTGTTTTATCCTACACTTTAGGTTTAACTTTATATGCATTTATATTTTTGGTTTGAACAATTGATTTTAAAAATATTAATTTAGGTTGAATTTCAATACCTATAATTGGTTTTGTTTTAGGTCTAATTCACATCATTTTTATTTATAAAGGTTCATTAATTTGTAAAACAATAACAATGGTTTCAATTCTTTTATATGTTTTTGTTTTACCCTTTATTATTGCCTTTATTAATTAGTTATAAAATAAGTGTTATATATGATGAAAAAAATTGATTTATCAAAAGAAAAAATTAGATATGTTGCTTTAGGAGATTCAATATCTGAAGGTTATAACAATAGATATAATTTTGCTTATGCTGGTAAAATGAATGAAAATAAAGTTATTAGTGGCACATCTTGACCTTCTTTTTTAGCAAGAAATATTCAAAAAATAAATAAAAATTTTTTAGAATCATATGAAAATTTTGCAATTTCTGGTTCTAGACCAGAAGATTGGAATTATTTTTTAGGTGTTAATAATAAAAAATATAATTATTTAAATTCTGAAAAAAAGATAAATTATGCAATCGAATTAAATGAATTAGCTTCAAATCCAGAAAGAAAAAGATTAAAAAAACAATTTAAAAATTTTGGTAAACAAAAATTAAGTGATTTTGATTATTTTATTAAGCAAATTAAAGAAGCTAATTTAATAACACTAAATATTGGTGCTAATTTTTTAATACCCAAAATACCTATTGATGACATTACTAAATTATTAATTGATAATAAATTTCCTCCTGATAAAGTTTTAGAAAAAGTTCGAAAAATAATTTGCTCTGTTGAAAAAGATGTAATTGTTTTATTAAAAAGAATAAAAGAATTAAATCCTAGTGCATTAGTATATTTGGTTGGATACAATAAATTATATGGTCCATTTTGAGAAGTAATCGATCATTTTTTTAATAGAATAAATTTAGGTTTGAATTTAGTAGAAATTTGTTACGATGAACTAAATAATTCTTTGAAAAAATGTAGTAAAGAAGTTGGTGTATATTTTATTTCTACAAATAATAAAGA
>JAFWJI010000013.1 GCA_017511585.1 Mycoplasmataceae bacterium | reverse complement strand
CCAAAACCAAAAATTAATAAAGATAAAAAAAACAAACTCAATGCAATTATTAATAATATTTGTGAAAAATCATTTATAGTTTTAGAAAAAAATATAAATATTTGAATTAAACCCAATAACAATAAAGTAAGTGTAGAGAAAAATAATTTAGATAAAGTTAATGGAAATTCTAATCTATAAATTAGTAAAAAAGTAATTAATGTTAATGAAATAACTACTGATCAAACCAAATAACTTAATCCTAATACAAAATATCTATTTGAATTAATTGAATCAGGATAAAAAATAGTTGTCAAAATAATCCCAATAGATAAAAATAAAGAATTTATTATATGAGATAATGAATATGCTATAGGATGCATTTTTTTAATATCACCTCTAAAGGTTCAAAATAAAATTATTAAAGAAAAAATTCCAATCATTAATAAACCAACAATTGAACAAATTTCTATTATAGGAACTTGTGTTTCTAAAATGCTTTTATTAAAAAGAAATGTTGTTGGTAACATACCAAAAAAACAACCATATATTATTGAACTAACTAATTTTAATAAAAGTTCTAATCTTCATTTTTTAGTTATAAGTTCTTGATTATATAGAGATCAATATTTATTTTTTAATCCATTTTCTTTTACCATTATCATTCTCCAACTCAATTATTCCAATTTTAAACTCACTTCAAAAATTTGCACTACTCCATTATAAGTTCAATAATTTTCTAAATCATTTATTGAAGAAATTTTGATACCTAAATTTAAAACATTTCCATTATTAATTTGAGCTCAATCTATTTTATATTTTGCATTTGTTAATTTACTTTTTATATTAAGTAATGTTTCTAATACATCTAATTCAGAAATGTTGTCTTTAATAACTTGATTTGATTGTTCTTTCTTTTCTATTATTAAATCTATTTTTGATAAATCATTTAAATTAGTTAATTGTTTTATTTGATTTTCTAATTGAAAATAAGCTAAAGATTTAAAGCCGGAATTTAAAACTAATTGATATTGTTTTTTTGTAGAAATACTTGGATGAGATATTTGAATTGTAACAATTGCATTTTTCTTTCATATATCTTCATTTGCAAATTCAACATTTATAACATCATATTGCAAAACATTATTTTGATCTAAATCTATTTTAAAATTAATATTTGATTTAATTCCATTATTAAAAATATAAGATTTTTCATTTATTAAATCGCTATATAACAATGTATTTCCTTTAGAATCTTTTAGTAACTTTGGTTCTATTTCTGGAGCAGATTCTATTAAAGAACTAGTTATTCTTAATAAATTAGATCAAACAACCAAATAAACATATTCATTATTTAATTCTAATTTAAGGACAATAGATTGGAAATTGTGATTAGGAACTTTGTTACCCCAAGTATCTAAATGATAACTATAAATATCTGGATTAAAAATTAAATTTTTAATTGAATTGTTATCTTGTTGTATTCATGTGGGAAGTTTTTCAGAATTAGAATTTAAAAAAGAATATAAATCATTATTTGTATTAAATACATTATTTTCATAAAAAAATGCTTCATTAGAATTTAAAATCAATTTTTTTTCATTTCATTTAACAACTGGTAAAATACTAACATAATCTAAGCCTAAGTAATTAAAATCATCATTTTTAAATACATATTTAATTTCATTTTCAGAAAAATGATTTGTTTCAAAATAATAATCATTATTTTTAGATTCTTTTATAGACAATTCTAAATCTTTATTGGTTTCAATATTTTCATTAGATTTTAGTTTAAATTGTAAATCTTCATTTGCAAACAATTGATTAATTTTCTTTGATACTATTGATAAAAATTCTTTTTGTGAATCACTTGAATTTGCAAAAAGAGTTTTTGAAATTGAAATCTTTTCATTATATTCTAAATAATTATTTTTATATTGTTTTTCGATCAAAACATCGAATATAAATGAATTATTTTCTGTATCTTCTTTATAAGAGTTAATTTTTTTAACTTTATAAATAATTCCTTCTTTATTTTTTCATCCCAATTGTTTTTCATCTCAAGTTGTTTGATTAAAACTAAATATTTTTGAAAAATCATTTGATAAAGAAATTTTATTTACAAAAAAATTAACATCAAATTTTGTTGGATTAAATCTTAAATTAGAATTTTCCAAATCATTATTTATTTTAGGCTTGATATTAAGTGATGTTTTTAATATTTCATTATTTAAATTATTTTTAACCAAAATAAAAGAGGTAGTAGAAACAATTGAAATAGTTAAAGCACTAATAGGTAATAGTCAATATAAAATTATCTTTTTCTTTTTTGTCATAAATTACTCCTTTTATTTTTTCTTCAACTTTCTATTTTTAGCTAAAAAGTATATAAATAAAAATATTAATAAAGTACCACCTGAAGCAAAACCTAATGTTCATCAAACAATTGAAGAAAGTTTGTCATTAATTTTAACTAAACCTGATACATTAGGCGCATTTCAAATATAAGGAGAAGACATAAATGGATCTTTATATTCCACTTTTATACGATCACCATTTTTTAAATTTCCAGGAGAAGATAGTCAATTTCCATTTTCATCTTTAACTTGATTTCAATTAAATGGTGTTGAATTTGCATAAAACTTTATATAACCTTTATTTATTAAATAATCTAATTGAACTACTCTTCTAGGAGATAATGTATTTACTTGAACCATATTAACATTAACTGTTTTAATGTTTTGAGTAGAAACCATATTACCACTACCATTAAAACCAGTATAATCAAATTCCATGATTGACATTAGTCTATCAAATTCTTCAAATGTAATTGTTTCAAATTCATCTTTATTCAATTCTTGCAATCCATCTATTAAATAGCCAGATTCTTCAGGATATGCATTTGCTTGGTCTGGTATTTGACCTATTTGATAAATAGGTTGTTTTTGGTCAATATTATTAATTCCTTTTCTATTAATTAAAATAAATGAGAAAGAATTATTTTCTACTTGATGTTTGCTTCTATCTGCTATTGTATTGTAGTATTGATCAACTAATGGCGAACCATCATTAGCTATCAATTTCCATTCTATTTTGTCTCCGTTTTTTAAATCATTAATTGATTCTAATTCATCAGTTCAATCATGTTTAATCATTTTTTCAGAATTTCAAACTCTAATTACAAATTTATAATTACCTAAAACATCTTCAAGTTTTTTATTATCATCTGAAGAATCTAATGGATTGTCTACTAAAATGTTAAATTTACCATTACCATTTATTGTTCCTTCTTGTTGTACTCTTAAATTTGCTAGCAAACTCTTTTCAATTGGTTTTTCATATAAACCT
>JAFWJI010000012.1 GCA_017511585.1 Mycoplasmataceae bacterium | reverse complement strand
AAATCATTATTCAACCAATTAATGGTGTTTTAACTTCTTTTGCTAGAAAAAATTGATTTAGCGAAAGTTCTTTTGAAAAACAACAAAGACTTTTAATTAAAAATAGAGATATTTATTCCCATCATGCAATTGATGCAACAATTATTGGTTTTTTAGGATTAAATTCAAATATTCAAAAGTTATTAAAATTTAAAAACAAAAATATAGTGAAAAAAAACGTTGATGGAAAAATAGTATATGTTGATAGAGAAACTGGAGAAGTTTCTTATGAAAAACAAGATTTTTTAAAATATCAATCTCAAATATCTCAATATTTTGAAAAACAAATGAGAGATTTTTTAGATAAATCAATTAAATCTAAATGAGTAAAATTTTCTAGAATGGTTGAAAGAAAAAATAATAGCCCTCTTTCAAACGAAACTTTATATTCCATTTTATCAACTAATGAATTTGATAATAAAGGGGAAATTATTAATAAGTTTTATAAAATTGATAATTTAAAATTACTTGATTTAACCGAAGAAGATCTAGATGAATATTTTTGAGATGAAACTATTTTAAATAATTTAGATCAAAAACAAAAAGATAAATATGAAAAATCTCGTAATAGTTTAATTGTTTATCATGCGGATAAAACTTTATATAATGAATTAAAAACAATTTATTTACAATACAAAGAAAATAAAAAAAATAATAATCCTTTTATTAAATATTTAAATTCAGATTTTGTTAAAGAATCTTTAAAAATAGATCAAGATGTAAACTTAGATAAAATACCAATTTTTATTAATCAAAAAGAAAATAACACTTTAAAAATAAAAACTTGAGTTAAAAAATTAAAGATTAAAGATTCTGAAATAAATCCAGATGAGATCTTAAAATTAAAAAATCATTCAAATAAAGCTTTTTATGATTCTTTAAAACCATTAGCTATTAGAATTTATAAAGATAAAAATAATAAATATCAAAGTGTTTTTATAAATGCATTAAATGTTAAATGAGATTATAAAAATCAAAAATTAATTGTAGATGAAGAAAAAATTAAAAAAGCTTTAAAAGATAAAAATATCGAATCATCTAGATTTTTAGAAATTAATAAAGGAAAAACATTGATTTTAAATAATGATTTATATTATTTTAATGGAGGCGGATTTAGACAACAAAATAAATTAGAATTAAAAATATTGTCTATGAAAAATGAATTGGCACAAGATTATTCTAATTGAAAAACACCACCTAAAAATAAGCGATGAAATATTTCAATTTCTTCTATTGTAAAGGATTTTAAGCTATGTAAAGTTGATCCTTTAGGTAATGTTTATGATATTTTTTCTTTTGATGAATATTTTGAAAATAATATGTTAAAATACTAATGGAATTAATGACGGTTAATTCCAAGTCTACTAATACTTATTATTATGTCAAGACAAGACTAAATGTCGCAATCACTCCTTAGGGAGTTTTTTTATTTTTTATGGGTTGAAAAATAGTAGAAATAGAAACAGCCGATCGTTTAAGATTATTTTTAGATAATTTGGTAATTTATAAAGATAATGACAAAATTATTATTCCAATTAATGATATTGATACTTTAATAATTGATAATATTCAAATAAATCTTTCAATACAATTAATTAATAAATTAGCAGATAGTAATGTAAATGTTGTTATTTGTGATAAATATCATTTACCAAATACACAATTATTACCATTTATTGGAAATTATAATTCTTTAAAAATTTTAAATAGACAATTAAATTGAAATCATCAATATAAGTCTAATTTATGAAAAAATATTGTTAAACAAAAAATAACAAATCAAATAGAATTATTGTCTCATTTTGGTTATTATGGTGAAAAAACAAAAGAAATAGAATTATTATTACATGATATAAAAGATTATGATATTTCTAACCGAGAAGGTCATGCAGCAAAAATTTATTGACATACATTATTTGGTATTGATTTTAATCGTAGAGATGAAGAAAATCCTATAAACAAGTATTTAAATTATGGTTATGCAATATTAAGAAGTTATTTTTCAAAATCGATTGTCAAAAAAGGCTTAGATCCTAGAATTTCAATTTTTCATAAATCTTTCCATAATCATTTTGCGCTTTCTTCAGATTTAATGGAAGTATTTAGAACAATAATAGATTTTGAAGTTATTAAAATAGTTGAAATTGAAAAAATGAAAAAACCTTGATTTGAATCAAAACAAAAATTAATTGAATGTTTTAATAAAAGAATAATTGTTGATGATAAAGAACAATTTATTAATAATGCAATTGATAAATTTATTGATGCCATAGTCAATGAGAAAAAATTACCAAAATTAATATTTCCATTTTATGAATGAAATTAAATATATGAGATTATTTTTATTTTTTGATTTACCTTCAAAAGAAGAATTAGAAAAAAAGGAATATCGTATTTTTCATAATGCATTAATAAAACATGGGTATATTATGATGCAATTTTCAGTTTATATAAAAGCAGTAAATTCAGTTTCAAAAGTAAAAAGAGAAATTGAAAAGATAAGAAAATATGTTCCAAAAAATGGAAATATTAGAATAATTTCAGTTACTGAAAGTCAATATAATAATATGGAAATAATTCTAGGTCATAAAAACATTAATGAAATATATAATGACACAAGGAGGTATTTAAAAATATAATAATGTTAAGTTTTAAATACGAAAATAATTGATATGAAATAGAATATTTTGGAATTAAAATAATAGAAACAAAATTTACTACAAATTTTATAAAATCAATAATATCAGAAGATGATGAACAATCTAAATTAATTATTGAAAATAAAAGTTTTAAATGAAAAAATATTTTATATATAAATGAAATGACTAGATATAGTGATTTGATATCACTAAATAAAAGTAGTATTATTTACAAAAAAATAATTGAATACATTGGTGATGAATCATTAATTAAAGATGAAATTATTGATAGTATTATTAAAAATATTAATCAAGAATTTGAATTTGAAAATTTATTACTTAAACAATATGATATTAATAAAATAATAAATTCTTCTTTAAGTATTAATAATTCAAATTATGTTGAAAAACAAAATTTATTTAAAATTTTAAATAAACTAGAATTTGATGAAAAAAAATTGATTATATTCGATAATGTAAATTATATAAATTATGAAATTTGTAAGCAATTATTAAATAATTTTAATATATTAATTGTTTGTACAGATATAAGAGGAATTATTAATAATATTAATCAATTAGAATTGTGTTGTTTTATAAATGATAAAAAAATTTTTGATGTTATTAATCAAGAAAAGCTAACATCTTATTTAGAATTAAAAATGTCATTACCAATATCTAATTTAGATATTACAAATTATTTAGAAAATAAAAACGATCAAAAAAGTTCTATTATTAATTTTTATTTAAAAAATATTAGTTAATTTATTAAAAAAACCATTTTTTTATTTAATTTTGACATTTTGGTGTGATAATAAGTATTAGTAGACTTAAACAGAATTAATGTTAAACCATAGTAGAATTGTATTTTGGTGTGATAATAAGTATTAGTAGACTTAAACGATAGAAAAGAAGATAACTCATCACTTT
>JAFWJI010000011.1 GCA_017511585.1 Mycoplasmataceae bacterium | reverse complement strand
GATTCAAATTGATTTTTTGGTTTATATTAATCTCGTCATTTTTTTCATAATGCTTTAAATTGTTATTTTAATTTTTTAACTTCTTCATTTGCATTACCCATAGCAACAGATCATTTTGATTTTAAAAACATATCAATATCGTTATCAGCATCACCAAAAACTAATGTATGGTTTAGATCAATTATTCCTTTTTTATCAAGAATTTTTAAACCTTCACCTTTTGTTGATCCTATAGGCATAATATCAAAAACATCTTTTTGAGAATGAACAATATAAACATCATTTAATTTATTGACTAATTCTTTTATTGTTTTAGTTTGTGAATTTGTCATTTCAGAATAAATTACTAAAAACTTTACAACATCATGATTTTCAATTTTAAAATCAAAAGGATTTGTAATAAATTCAAATTTTATTAATTCTTTTTGTTCAAAACTATTAACTGTTTCTAAAAATCAATTAACTCATTTAGAATCAGGATTGGTTTTTGGGTTTTTATATATAAAGACTTCTTTTGTTGTGTAAATAAAAAATACAGCATTATTTTCTATTAATATATTAAATATATTTTTAGTTGTTTGTTTTTTAATGGAATTAAAATAAATAATTTTATCTTCTATTGAATCATAAATTAAAGAACTATTACATGAAATAATAGGCAATGTTGGTTTAATTAAATTTATTTCTTTTTGAGCAAAATAAAATGTTCTACCTGTTGCTATAGAACATTTTATTCCTTTCGATTTTAATTGATCTAAAATGGCTAATGTGCTTTTTAATGGAGTTTTATTTGAGCTTAAAAAAGTACCATCTAAATCAAAATACACATATTTAATATCTTTAATTTTCATTATTTCCTATTTTATCAATTTTATAATTTGATATTTTTTCATCAATAGATTTTAAATTTTGTTTTAATTCTTCAATTTGCTTATGTAAATCAAATTTAATTGATTGATTAGAATGGTTGTTCATTTTTCTTCTTGTTTTATTAATCATACTTAATATCATAAATTTATCAACAATTAAATTAATCAATTCTCAACTAACATATACTTGGGATTTTTCTAATGTTTTATCTAAATAAATTATTTGTCTACATAATTCATCAAATTTATCTAATAATGACATATTTTCTACATTTTGTAACTTAAAAAATAAAACTTCATACAAATCTTTTGAAAGAAATTTTGTAGCATAATAATTTCTATTTATAATGGTTTTTAATTTTGGATTTTTTTCTATCAAAATATCCATTTTTATAATAAAAGAATATTCTTTTTTATATTTTATAATAAAAATTAAAGGTGTATTTTTTGGAAATAATTTTAAAAAAAATTTAATTATAAATCTGTAATTATGTTCTTTTTCGCTTTTTAATAACAATTTAAAAATTTGGATTTTTTTTATTTCTATTGTTGAATTGGGAAATTGCAAAGTATAAACATTAATATTTTCTCCGATTGAATTAAAAAATTTTTTATTATCAATTGGGTCAATATCTTTTTTCTTAGATACTTCTTGATAAAAATCACTTGATTTATACTTTATCCATTCTTCTTTTTTATCCATGATTATCCTTCAATAATTAAAAATGAAACTAGTACATAATTATTGTTCGAATTTATAGAACCAATTTTAGTTGGATCAAAAAAATCGATTATTTCATTTGATATTTCTTTTTCATTCATTAACATTATAGATTTATTTAATAATTCAACATATTCACTCATATCTTGACCATAATTTGTTTTTTTATTAAATTTATCAATTAAATCATAATTTAATTCTTTTTGATCTTTTGTTAAAGACTTATACAAACTTAAAATTTTTGCAGTTGAAGAATAAGAATATTTTACCTCGCCATTTTTATTAATAAAAATTAAATAATAAGGATCGAATTGATTATTTTCATTTTTGGTTTGTGAAACGGATTTGAATAAAAAGATAACTCCTTCTTCAACATTTTCATTTTTTCTAGCTATTGCAAAAATTCCTTCTGGTTGGTTTGTAATCTTTTTAATATTTTTTTCATCATTTAAATAAATTTTTAAATCTGTACTATATTCACTAAAAGTCATATTAGAAAATGAGATATTTCCCTTAATATCTTCTATATCAATATTTTCTTTATCAATAGTTTCTAATTGTTTTAATTTGACTTTATCTTCATAATTTAATTCTTGTAATATATTTTCATCAAAAGTTGAAGCTTGAGAAACTTTATGCATTTTTGCTTTAACTCTTGATTCTAATCTAATATATTCTTCGATATCTATATTAGGTCAAAAATTTATCATTTGAATAGAATCATTTTTTGAACCAATTCTATCAATTCTTCCAAATCTTTGAATTAAACGAACAGGGTTCCAATGAATATCATAATTAATTAAATAATCACAATCTTGTAAATTTTGTCCTTCTGAGATACAATCAGTTGCAATTAAAATGTCTATTTTTACATTTGGGTTTAATTTTTTATTTTTATCTAATGATTTAGAAACTGGAGAAAAATATGTAAGAATATCATTGTGTTTTAAAGATTGATTTTTTAGTTCTATTGAATTAGTTTCAATTGAATTTCCTGTTATTAAAGCAGAATAGATGTTATTTCCTACAAAATAATTAGAAATAAAATTGTATAAATATTTTGCAGTATCTATATAAGAAGTAAAAATCATTACTTTCTAATTGTTATCATTAATAGGATTATTGATTTTGTTTTCAATGACCTTAATTAATGTATCAATTTTTTCATCTCTAGAATAATCGATTTTTTTGTAATTTAAATAAATGTT
>JAFWJI010000010.1 GCA_017511585.1 Mycoplasmataceae bacterium | reverse complement strand
GATTTTTTCTTTTAATTCATTCATTAATAATAAATGATCTTTTTTATTATTTGCTTCATCTAAATAAAAATCAATTATGTCTTTAATTTTGTTTTTATTTATTTTTCACAATAATTCAGGTATTCTAATTATTCTATATCCTTTAACTTCTATAAAAGTTTTTTTAATTTCATTTTCATATTTTTGTCGACTAGAAAAAGTTTTTTTAAATCCATCAACTTCGATTCCTAATAAAAATTTGTTAGTTTCTTTATCTAATAAAGCAATATCTATACGATAAGAACCAACAGAAAATTGTGTTTTGATTTTTATTTGTTTTTCAAAATTTTGATTTTCCAATCATTGAACAACTTCTTTTTCAAAACCAGACTCTTCAAACGAAATAGAATTATTGATTTCATTTTTCGGAATTGAATAAATTTTTTGTGAATCAAAATGCAAATCAATAAATTCAACCCATTCTTTAAATAATTGAATATTTGCATTGTTATTAGAAAAAATATCTTTTGAATAAATTGATTTTAAAACGATCATTTTATTTTTAGCTCTAGTAATTGCAACATTTAAGGCGTTTCTACCTCCGTTACGACAAACATAAGTTCCAGCTAGTTTTGTATTTTTATCATAAGAAACAGAAATAATAACTAAATCCGCTTCATCACCTTGAATGTTTTCCAAATTTTTAATAATAATATTTTTTGAATTTAATATTTCATTATATATTTGTGGTTCTTCACTAGATAAAATATAGTCTAAACATTCCATTTGAGTTTTATTAAAAGTTAAAAGAATTATTTTTTCATATTTATTAATATTTTCTTTTAACAATTTAATCATGTACCTAACTTCTTTTTCATTGTAACTATTTTCTCATTTACCATCTACATCAATTACCTCTATTGAATTGGAATTGATTAAACCAACATTTTCATCAATACCTTTTAATTTTGAATCATAAAAATGTCTTGATGAAAAAGAAGTTAAATTAGCAAATTTAGATCTATAATTCAACTCTAAAACTTGTTTAGAAATACCACTTTCAATTGCATATGTTAAAAGAGAATCAATATTTTCTTCTTCTTGTTCTTCTTCTGATTCTTCTGAAAGTCTGCTAGAGAATCAATTAGTTGGTTGCATTTGTTGATCATCTCCTGCAATTATTATTTTGTCTCCAATTGCTAAAAATGGAATTGCTTTTTCTAAAAACATTTGAGATGCTTCATCAAAAATAATATAATCATATCTTTCTTCTAAAAAATCAACATAAGAACCTAATGTTTCCGGTGTTGAAACAACAACTTTAAATAATTTCTTAAATAAATCCTTGTATTTATTCATAAAAACATGTGGTTTTGCTTTACCTTTTTCTATTTGTCCTCACATAGTTCTTAATTTACGTTTTTCATCTAATGAAAGATTGTCATATTCTTTTTTATTATTTTTAATCAACTCTTCTAAAACAACTTTTTCATTATTTTCAAAAGTATTTATATCTGGAACTAATTTATTATGGTGTTCTTCAAAAATTTTAAAAATGAATTTAACATTTTCAAAATTTTTTATTTTTTTAATATTATCAATAATTGATAAATCTAATTTACTATCAATTAAAAATAAATAAAAATCAAAATTATTAACTCAAAAAACAAGTGATGTTTTATTTTCTTTTAAAATATCAAAATTATTTTTATCAATATCTATTTTTATAAAAAATAAAATAAGATCTATGTTTTGAATAATTCTATTTAAATAATCATATTGCAATAAAAATGTAATTATTTCTTTAGATATTTCATATTCAATTAATAACTCTACTAATTTTTCATTTAATTCTCAAAGTTGTTTGCTTGATTTATCATATTTTTTAAATCATAAAACTTTCTTTTGTTCGATTTGAAAATGTTGGTAAAAGAATTTTGGATTATAGTTTTTACTATTTAAATTAGTAAAATTAAATTCTAGAATTTCTAAAATTCTGTTTCCATAATTTAATTCATTTATTTTTTTGATAATACTATCAAATTTATTTAAAAAAGTTTTAATACTTGATAAATCAAAATTGTTAATTATTTTTTTAAATAAATTTTCATTTAAAAAAATAAAAATATCTCAATTTAAAAAGTCAAATAAATGTTTATTTTCTGCAAATAAAGAAAAAAATTTTTTAATGTCTCAATCTAAATTTGAAAATTTATTTTCTTTAAAAAGATTTGTTTTACTTTCATTAAGAAATGAAAATGTATATTTAAATGTAGAAAATATATTAAAATCAAAATTTTGGTAGTAATCAAAATTTCTTTCAAATGATTCAATTAATAAATTTGTTAAATCAATTTTTTTATATATTGAACAAAAATTATCTAATTCATCTTGTTCAATATTTTCGTTTTTTGTTTCTCAATATTTTTTTAATTTATCTGATACTAATGGTTTTGATTCAATATTCAAATTTTGATAATTATTTGAATCGTTATATCAATAACTTAAATATTTGTTTAAATTATCATAAAAATGCTGTTTTTCAGTCATTGATGTTTTTGAAGAGTTTTCAATTAATTGAAATGTAAAATATTTTAATGATTTCAATCTTTCTAAAACAACTTCTAAAGCTACTTTCTTTTGAGAAATAAAAGCTACTTTTTTGTTACTTTTAAGAATGTTTGTAATTATATTTGCAATTGTTTGAGATTTACCAGTTCCTGGAGGTCCTATTATAATTGTACTTTTATCTAATGCAGAAAAAATTGCTTTTTCTTGTGAAAAATCAGTTTGACAAATTCTAAAAATACTTTTTTGATCAATAATTTTTTCAACATATTTTGTATCATCTATATTTAATAAATCATCGGCAGCAAAATTAATTAATGGATCTGGTAATTTATTATTTTCATTTAAATCTAAAACAGCTTTTCTTAATGAACTACCAATTGGGTTACAAATTAATAAATTAAGTCCAGGACATCTAAGATATTCAGAATTTCTTACATCTTCAGTTTTTAAACGTTTAAATGGTTCAAAAACTGATTCGGTTTCATGTTTTAAAATGTATCTTAAATAATCATTTAATTCTTCAACAACTTCTGATAATGCTGTTTCAAGTTGTAATAACGTATCCATAAGTTCTACCATTTTTTGTTCAGGGAATT
>JAFWJI010000009.1 GCA_017511585.1 Mycoplasmataceae bacterium | reverse complement strand
GTTATATGTATACAATTGATGCCCTCGAAACATTAGAAATTCAATTAGGAGAAATTGAATTTCTCATTAAAGAGATTTGTCAGGATCCTAGAATTCAATTAGATAAAAAAGAAATTAGAGACATAAAAGATATAAAGAGATGGATAAAATTAGTATTAAAAAGTGTAAAATCAACAATAAAAAGGAAGAAAATGCAATATTAATAATTATAATCAAGTTTTGACATAGATTATTAAGCAAATTAGCAGAAAAATTAAAATTATAAAGGAGAATTAGAGTTATGGAAGATAATGATTTAAAAGTTCAAATTGTAAAAGATAAAAAATTAAAAAACAAAATAATAATAGAATTGCCAAAATTTCAGAAAAAACAATATATTAATGAAATACCAGATTATATTGAATTAAATGGAAAATATGGAAATATAAAACATATAAATATTGCACTTCATAGAAATAATTATGGAAAAGTTGCAGGAAGTATTATTGAAATAGATAAATTGATAAAAGATTTCCAAAAGCAAAAAGATTTTATTATCTCAGCAGTTAAAAACTATTTTGGTTTATCTTTAGAAGAAAAACATTATAATATATACAATCCTTTGGGTGTAAAAGAAAGTGTAGTTATAGATACAGATAAATATACAGAATGTCTATTAGATTGGATTTATGGTTTTGAAAATCATTTAATAGATTTAAAAAAATTACTTAAATTATCATTTAAAAATAAAGGTGTTTGCATAGTTAATTGTTATCTGGAATTAAAATCTATTAGCAGAAAAATTCTGTTTGCAATATCAGAGGGGGAATGTGAGTATAAATCATATGAAGAACTTATTGCCGTAGGAGAAGAAGAATATCAATATATAATTGATAATGCTAAAGATTTAAACTTTAATGAGCTTTATGATAAATATTATTATTATTATAAAACCATTTGCCAAATTGGTGATTACATTTTTGTCTATTTAGGAAGATATGAAGAAATTTGTTATTCAGCACAAAATGAATTTAAAAAAGTTTTATTAGCACAAGAAGAAATACGAAATGAATTAAAACAAAATTCAAATAAGTAGAAAAATCTAGGCTTGCATTAATTATTTTTAGTACAAGCCTAGAAAATTTATATAAAATTATTAAAATGTAGCAATAAATCGTAGTATTAAAACGTTTCAAAAATTTAGAATAAAAGGAGCAACAATAATGGAAAATAAAATTGAAATGTTTTCAAACTATCCAGATGTTGTATCATTAGAAGATATGCGAGTTATGTTAGGCTCAAGGAACAAAAAATTAGGTAGAACAACGGCTTATAAGCTATTACAGGAGAGGAAAATATTTTCTAAAAAAGTAGCTAGAGAATACAAAATTCCTAAACAGAGCATTATTGATTATTTGCTAAACACTACTAAATAGCGAGATTTAAAGGAAAAGATAAAAAATTGTAGAATTAGTTATATAGTAGGTAGATAGAAAAATTTAGCTCTGTTGTATGAAAGGAGTTGAAAATGAACGAGCTAAAAGCTACATTGCAAACAAAAAATGGCATGTATTATTGTGTCATAAGTTACAAAGAAAATGGAAAATGGAAATTAAAATGGAAAACTACTAAAGTTCTTGCAAAGCAAGGAAATAAGAAAAAAGCAAAAGAAACATTTCCGAAGATAATTGCTGATTTTCAAAATCAATTATCCGAAAAAGAAAATCAACAAATAATTGAAAACAATTCTTATGAACAAAGAATTGAAGAAAATAAAAACAAAACTTTCCTTACATTTATAAGGGAAAGTATTGAAGAATTTAAAGTTCGTATAGAAGAAACAACCTATGATAATTGGCTAGATATATTTAACCGCAGATTAAAAAATTATTTTAGCGTATATAAGGAACTAGACAAAATATACAATGAAGATATTAAAAGATCAAAATATTTTAGTAAAGAACTAAAAATTTGTGAAGTTACTCAGTTTGATATTGAAGATTTTTATAAATGGTTATATGATTGCGGTTTAAAAGGTTCAAGTGTGGCTAAATACCACGTCTTGTTAAACCTTGTTTTCAAAAGGGCAATACGATTAAAAGTTTTTACATTAGAAACTAACCCAATGAAAGATATACCTAAACCAACAATAGCTCCATATACTGCTGATTATTTTACTGCACAGGAATTAAAAACTTTATTTGAAATAGTAAAAGGAGAAAAAATTGAAATACCAGTTATTTTAGCAGCTTATTATGGATTAAGGAGGTCAGAAGCGATACGGAGTTCGCTGGTCATCGATAGATTTCCAAAATAAGTATATAATTATAAATCATACTGTAACAAAAGTTATAGGCAGAGGAGAAAATCAAGAAATTCACTTCAAAAATTTTACCAAAAATAATGATATTAGAACACTACCATTAATACCAGATGTTGAAAAAGCATTATTAAAGCATAAGAAACAAATAGAAGAAAATAAAAAGTTCTATGGAAATTCTTATTTTACAAAGGCAGAAGATTATGTATGTGTAGATGAATTTGGAGCATTATTAAGACCAGACTACATAACTCATGCTTTTCGGTGATTTATTGAAAGCTCATTCTGACAAGATCAAACAAATAAAATACCATCGGTCTTCGTCACAGTTGTGCCAGTATTTTAGCACAGAATAATTGCTCGATTTCTCTTATTCAAAATTACTTGCGGGCATAAATCTATAAAAAGCAGTGCGATTTATCAACACTTAAATATGTCTTCTCAAAAAATAAGTGCACAGGTTATTTCTGAACAATTAAAAATGGCATCAAATGAATAAAAATAAAAAAGAATTTGCTTAACTGCAATTAGGCAAATTCTTACAAAAAATATTGAATTTTATAAATTTTTTAGTATTCTTTTTAGAAAATTTTTTAGAAATAGCATAAATCTTTGAAAATTTACTGGAGCAGGTAACGGGAATCGAACCCGTGTAACAGCCTTGGCAAGGCTGGATTTTACCATTAAACTATACCTGCAAATTATTAAATTTTCAAAGATTACCTCCGCCTTGGCAAGGCAGCGCTCTATCAACTGAGCTATTCCCGCAAAAGCTACTTATCTATATTAACAAAAAAATATTAAAAAGTCAAGAGAAAAAAGTAATCTTTTAAAAACATATTCATGTAATAGTATATGTTTTTCTTTTGAATAGAGTTACAGCTGACTAAATCAATGTTAAAAGACGAACTTTGAGGTAAAGTAACTTCAATTTTTCCGATGTTAGATTCAAATATAATTGGAGCTTCTAAGTATTGATTTACAGCAATATTAATAGTTATTTTTTCTATATTTGAGTTATTAACTGCAATATATTCATAAGGGATTTGTGATTCATTTATTTTTATTTTAAGATTTTGACTAGTCCCCTTATTTATTGTAAAATAGGTACTGTTATTTAAATTCCATTCATCAACTTTATTTTCT
>JAFWJI010000008.1 GCA_017511585.1 Mycoplasmataceae bacterium | reverse complement strand
TAGAGAAAAAAGAATTATTTTTAATGTGGAAAAAACATCATAAAGATTGAAGACAAATTAGACAAGATACTAAAAACAAAATAAAGACAGAAGAAAACAATATGTCCCAAGATAATAAATTTGTTTTCAAAAAATTAGATAATGAGGATCAAATAAAATATTTAAGCAAATTATCAGAATTTAAAAAAGAAAAAAATATTTTATTAAATGAAAAAAAATATTTTGAAAGAATTAGTATTAAATCAAAAAGAAAAAATGAATTATTATCTTGAAAACATTACTATAAAGATTTAAAAAATCAAATATTAAATAAACATTTTGGAATATTAGTTAAATCAATTAACGACACCACAGAAATAATAAACTTAAATACAAAAGAAAGGGGAAAATAATATGAATTGATTATTACTTACTTTTTTCCCTTATTTATGTATTTTGTCATTATCTGCAGTGGCTATTATTTTTACCGCAAGAGCTGGAATAATAAATTTAAGTATTAATGGTGTTATGGTAGGTGGAGCTACAATGTATATGATTTTTGCTTATATAATTGCTCCATTATCTAAAAATCCTACTCCAATGAGTAGTTGATTAAATATTTTTTTATTTTTAATGGCAGCAATAGGAGGTATATTAATTTCTTGTTTCCATGGTTTTATTTCCATTACATTGAAAGGAAATCAAACGATTTCTGGAATTGCTATAAACATTATTGCTCCTGCTTTAACTTTGATAATACTTTATTTATTTGGTGAAGCAAACCGTATGGACTATAATGTAGGTCTTTTAGAATTAGGTAATTCAAAAAACGGTGAATTGATCTCTATTATTTCTTTTAAAGTAGTGATAACTTTAATAGTGATTTTGGTTTCTTTTGTATTTTTCACTTTTACAAAATCAGGGTTAAGATTTAAAGTTGTTGGTGAAAACCCACAAGCAGCAGATGTTGCAGGTATTAATGTTACTAAAGTTAAATGAACTTCAATAATAATATCTGGAGCTATTGCTGGAATTGCAGGAGCAATTTATATATCAGAATTTTCAAATGGTGGTTCTTTTAAATCTCAAGTAAATGTTGAAGGTTTAGGTTTTCTAGCTATAGCTATAGTTATTAATGGTAGATGAAAAGTATTACCTTCTACTTTATTTGCAAGTATATTTGCAATATTATTTTCATTAGCTCAAAATTCTAACAATTTATTTACAAACGGAGAAACAATTAAACCTATTTTAATGATGCTACCATATTTATTTACTTTAGTAATATTGGTTCTATTTTCAAAATATTTTTTCCAATTATTATCTAATTCATTAATAACATTAAGTAGAAAACAAAAAAATCAAAATAGTAACTTTAATAAGAATTTACATAAAATCTCTAATAAATTAGTTTCTCTATCAAATATTTTCCAACCGCCAAAAGCATTGGGTCAACCTTATGATAAATCTAAGAGATAATTACAAACTAAATTATTAATAAAAAATTCCTTCAATCATTATTTGTGATTGCAAGGAATTTTTTTAATTTAATCATAATGTTAAATTTTTTATTTCACAAAATATTTCATTTTCATTATTAGAATTAAATTCAGAAGTAGATATTTTAAATGATAATAATATTTTATTGTTTTCTTCAATATGATCAATATTAGAAATAAATAAATTAGGATATATATTTTTACTAAAAGAAAATGGGTATTTTTGCAATATGTTTTCTTTTATTATCTCTTTTACTTCTTCATTTATTCCATTATTTTTTCAATATTGTTCAAAAGTTAAATTACTATCACTTATTTTTTCTTCTTTATAACTTTTAATTATGTTTTCTTTTAAGATCTGAATCAAATCAGATACAAAAGAATAATTGCTATATATTTTTTCTTGAATTAAAGAATTAATGCTTTCAATAGTTAAATTTGTAAATGTTTGTCCATTTGGAAATATAAAATCTTGCACAGGAAATTCTATTATTTTTTCATCATTATTGTTTATTTTAAATAATGCATATGTATTATTATCATCATTTAATTTAGGTATATAAAAATCTAAAAATTTAATTGAACTTTTTGATAAAGATTTATTAAGTTGTTCATAATATTCTTTTTCTAATTCATTATTACCTTGATATGGTTTAACTTCAAATTTAAACCCCGAATCTTTTAAATCTTCTAAGCTATAGTTTGGTTTTGTTGAATCTATTGTTATGTTGATTTGTTTTTCTAAAAAACCATTATATACATTATTTGTATCATTTATATTTGGAGATTTAGAACAAGAAACAATTATAGGAATTGAAACAAAACTAATAGCATTTATAAAAAATAATTTTGAAATTTTTTTGTTCATTTATTAAATCCTCAATTCCTCAAATTTTAAAAACATTCTAATGGCAATACATTTTTTAGCTATGTCATCTGTGTTCGAAATGTCTTCATTATTTGTATAAATATAAACATAAATACCATTATCAACTTTTTCATTAAAAGCACAATATAAATTTTTTTGATAAGCAATATATCCATTTGTTAAAACATTTGTATCAGTAGGAAATTTGAATTTTAATTTATTAGTTAAATCATCATTTGATAATGAATTATTTATACCTTGAGTTTTTAAATATAATAAAATATTGTCTTTAAAAGAAGTTCATAATTTGTTATTTCTAATATCTCCATTAGAATTAGTACTTGGTTCAAATACATTATTTTCATTTAAAACAATTTTGTTACTTATATTTGATAAAGATATTTTTTTTCTAATAGTTTTATTTCTAACTGGTCCAGTAGATACATCAACAATTACTTCTAATTCATTTATTATTCCGTCACTAGTCATTTGAGGCAAGACAAAAGATTTAATTTCAGGTTTAACTTCATAAATTGTCTTATCATTTTCAGATAATGAATTGTTTCAATTTATTAAATTTTGAGAATTTACAATTTTAACAACCTCAACATTTTCTGTTATTATGTCTCTAATTTCAATAGTTTCTTTTCCTGTTGCTTGTTTAATAGCATCAACATTTATTTCAACATTTAATATATTATCATTTGATAAAAGTTTGTTTAATTTAGTATCAATATTTTCATTACAAGAAATTGTAAAAGATATTGGTATAGACAAAATACCCACAGTAGATAATAATTTTACAAATTTCATTTTCATAAAATAAATTTTATAAAAATAATTTTAGAATTCAATTAAAAAGATATCTTCAATTTTACAAATTATTATAAAATTATCTTATAATTTTACAAATTATTACTATGCCTACTAAAATGACTAGCCAATATGATAATAAAAATATAAATGATCTTGCAATTTTAGATGTTTTATTAAGTTTGCAAAATGAAAAGAAGAACCAATTTATTAATACTTTAGAATTAGTTGATGGATCAATACAATCAACAATAGGAAAAGGTGTTAATTGTTTTAATGAATTTACAGTAGCATCAATAGCTCAAAACTTTGCAACTTATATTAATAAAATTCAAAAAAAAAATAAAGTATTAGTTTCTCATGATGGTTCTCTAGAAGCAATTTTATTTTCTAAAGTTTTTGCATCAGTTTTGATTTCAGAAGAAATTGAAGCATTATTTAATTATGAAAACAAACCATTAAATAACGCTTTATCAGTTTTATTAGCAACTCAAGAAAATATTGATTTTGTTGTTTGTTTTTCTAATCAAATTCCTAAAAAACATCACATAATTTCTTTTTATGGTAAAGATGGTCTTTTATTTAGTTCTAGAGTATCTGAACAAATTAATTCTTTAATTTCTGAAACTAATTTTTTAAATTTATCAATACCTAAAAAAACAATCCCAACTCTTTCAAAACATAATTTATTTGCTTCATATAGCGAACAATTAAAATCTGATATTGATTTATCAAATATGAATGTTATTGTTTCAGAACCTTTTAATTGCAACATAGATTTATTAAAACAATTGTTTTCTTCAAATAATATAAAAAATTCTTTTTTAACTTATAAAAAATTACCTAAAAAAAATAATGCTATAACAAGAAGATCTACTATGAAGTCTTTTTTAAATTCTAATGTAGATTTAATTTTTAATTTTAATTCAAATATAAATAGTTTTGAATTTTTAGTAAAACACAAAAAAAGATGAAAATTTTTAGACTTAAATGATTTAGCTTTAATTTATATTTATTACCAAAAACAATTACAAAATACTAATTTAGAAAATAAAAAAGTATTTTATTCATATTTATCAAGTCAGTATATTGATTTTTTTGCAAAAAAAAATAAAATCGAAACTGTAAAGTATGATAGTTTGTTTAATTTTCTTTCATTTAATAATGATATTTTTTTAATTACAAATGGATCTGATTATTTTGTTACAGAAAATAATTTAAATTTTTGTTCTGATCCTATTTTAAATATCAAATTATTTATTGAAATGGCTTCTTTTTTTAAAAAACAAGGTAAAAATTTATATCAAGTTTTAACTTCTATATATGTTGAAAATGGTATTTTTTGTTTTCGTTCTGTTAAGGAAAATTTAGATATAGAAACAGCAAATTTATTTTTTAATAAATTAACTAAAACAAAAACAATTAATAATCATAAAGTTATTAAAATTTCTCAGAATAAATCTTTACC
>JAFWJI010000107.1 GCA_017511585.1 Mycoplasmataceae bacterium | reverse complement strand
TTTTGATGTTCTTTTAAATATTTATCATGAATATTTTATATTGAAAAATGAATGAAAATTTTTCTATAAAAGTAAATAATAGTAGTTTTTAATTTATTGGAAACTAGATAGAATTTAACAAAAATAATATTTTTAATTTTTAATACAAGAATTAGTTATTTTTTAACTTTTAGTTTTTAGATTTATAATATAAGTAGGAGGCAAAATTATGAAAAACAAAAATAAAGTTATAATTTTAAGCGCCGTTTTAGCTTCAGGAGCAATAGCAGCAACTGCTGCAATTGTACCTAGCGTATTAAAAAATAAAAGTTCAAAATCAAATATAAATAATATTATTGAAACTAGAGATATCAAAGACAAAAATGATATTGATCAACAATCTAAAAGATTTAAATTATCATTTAAAGAATTAAATGAAAAATCAAAAGATAAAGCAATTTTTAAATTCTTAGATAACAAAGATGAAGCAGAAGCTTCATTTGGAGATACAGTTTCTTTTAAAGTTGAATATGTATTAGAAGATATAGTATTAACAGATTTAAGAGTTTATATTGGTACAGAAGCATGATCATTAGGTGTTTACTATGATTCAGATAAAAACATTTATGAAATTTCAATTCCATCAGAAGATAGTGATTGAGCTAAAGAATTTTTAAATGACAAATCAATTATTGCTAATTTAGAATTTAAAGCATACTTTGGTCCAACAAAAATCAATGATTGAACATATGATTTTAACTCAAAATCTTATGCTATTGAAATCAAAGAAGACGGTTTTGTATTTGATGATGTTACAAATCCAGGATACAAAATTGTTGATTTAAAAGATGATCATACTTACAATCAACCAACACAATTTAGAGTTTACTTAGGTGGGCACGACATAAAAATTAAAAACTTAACAATACCAGAAGATACACAATTAATGTTTATCAATGAATCAGAATATTCTAATACATTAGATAACAAAAAAGCTCCAATTATTGATCTAGATGGTGGATATAGAAAAATGGATGAACAATTAAAAATTAAAGGTGCTATTGGTAGATATGGTGATGTTGAGTATTCAAATGCAATGAAAGCGGCTTGTGGAATAGCTGTAATCCTTGAAGAAAAAGATTTAGATTTAAATTGAATTAAAGCTAATAGAAAATAAATAAAGTTTAATTAATAAAAAAACCTCTTTTTCCAAAGAGGTTTTTTTATTAATTGAAATTAAATATAAATGAGTAAAATAGTTTATAATTTTTTTGGGAGTGTTTTAGCTTTTCTTTTTTCGCTACCACTCCTCAATAATTAATTATTATCTTACAGAATAATTTTATTTTACAATAGTAATCTTCCTCATTAATAAAATATTTAATTTAAAATATGTAATAATTAAAAAAACACCATTTTTATATTTGGTGTTTTTATTTTTCTTCAATTTCATAATTTAATAATTTAATTTCTTTATTGTTGTAATAAATTTTACTAATTGTAGCACCGCCAATACATAAATCATTTTGGTATAAAACTATTTGTTGACCAGGTGTTATAGCAATTTGATCTTGATATTCAACAAAAATGGTGTTATTTAATTGATCGATTAAAACATTAAAAATTTTTACATCATTTTGTCTATACCTAAATTTTGCACTCAAATTATTTAAATCAAATTCTAAAGTATTTAAATTTAAATCTGTAGCAAATAATTTGTTAGAAGATAAAAATTTTTTTTCATTTTTAATTGATGTAACAAATAATTCTTTTTTTTCAACATTTTTAGCTGCTAAAAAATATGGTTCTTTCATTCCGCCTAAATTCAAACCTTTTCTTTGGCCGATTGTATAATACATAATTCCATTATGTTTTGCTATAACTTTTCCATTATCTATATCGATAATATTACCAGGTTGTGTCGGAATGTAATTTTGCAAAAATTTTGCAAAATTTCTTTCACCAATAAAACAAATTCCAGTTGAATCTTTTTTATTTGCTATTTTTAAATTTATTTCATTAGCTATTTTTCTAATATCTTTTTTATTGTATTGAGCTAAGGGGAATAAAACATTTTCTAGTTGTTTTTTATTTAATTGAGCTAAAAAATATGATTGATCTTTTTCTAAATCATCTGCTTTGTATAATTTATTATTTTTGATTTTAGCATAATGACCAGTTGCTAAATAATCTCCTTTTAATTGATTTAATGCATAATTAAGCATCCGATCAAATTTTATGTATTTGTTACACAAAATATCAGGATTAGGCGTTCTTCCATTTTTATATTCATGAAGAAAATTTTCAAAAACATCATTTCAATATTCTTGTATAAAATCAACTCTTTCTAATTTTATTCCAATTAATTTAGCTGCTTCTTTTGCATCTAAATAATCTTGTTCTTGGGGGCAAATTTCTTGATTTATTTTTTCATTACCTAAAATATCATTATTAGCCATTGAATCTCAATTTCTCATAAATAATCCAACAACTTGATATCCTTGTTTTTTTAATAAATAAGCAGCAACTGCTGAATCAACACCACCAGACATTCCTATAATTACTTTTTTTGTTTTTTCTTCCATAATTATTTATTTTTTAAC
>JAFWJI010000106.1 GCA_017511585.1 Mycoplasmataceae bacterium | reverse complement strand
TTTTATTAGATGAAATAGATAAAATGGGAGTTTCTGGAACTAAAGGTGATCCTTCTTCAGCTTTATTAGAAGTTTTAGATCCAGAACAAAATGCTAATTTTCAAGATCATTTTTTAGAAATTGAATATGACTTATCAAAAGTTCTTTTTATTACAACAGCTAATTATTATGAAGATATTCCAACACCTTTATTAGATAGGGTTGAATTAATAGAATTATCATCATATACATTATTTGAAAAAATAAATATTGCAAAAAAATATTTAGTTCCAAAAGTAATTAAACAAAATGCTTTAGAAAAGAAACAATTCAAAATTTCTGATAAAGAAATTGAATTTATTATTAGACATTACACAATGGAAGCTGGAGTTAGAAATTTACAAAGAGTATTAGATAAAATAGCAAGAAAAATAACTTTAGGAGTTGTAGAAGAAAAAATTAAAGATGAATTTATTGTAGATATACCTACAATTAAGAAGTTTTTAGGAGTAGAAAAATACTCAGATGATGATAAAGATGATAAACCAAGAGTTGGTGTAGTAAATGGTTTAGCATATACTTCATATGGAGGTTCTACTTTACCAATAGAAGTAATAACTTTCCCAGGTAAAGGTGAAATAAAATTAACAGGTCAATTAAAAGATGTAATGCAAGAATCAGCAGCAGTAGCTTTAGGGTATATTAGATCAAAAGCAAAAGATTTTAATATTGACTTTAATTTTGATGAATCTACTATTCAAATTCACGTTCCTGAAGGAGCGGTTCCTAAAGACGGACCTTCTGCTGGTATTACATTTACAACAGCAATAATTTCTGCTTTAACTAAAAAACCGGTTTCTCATAAAATAGCAATGACAGGAGAAATAACATTAAGAGGTAAAGTTTTACCAATTGGTGGATTAAAAGAAAAATCATTAGCCGCTTTAAAATTAGGAATTAAAACAATTTTTATTCCAAAAGATAATGAAAAAAATCTTGAAGAAGTAGTTGATGAAGTTAAAAAAGTAATTAAATTTATTCCTGTAAGTTCTTATAATGAAATTTATGATCATTTATTTAAATAAAAATAGTTATGAAATATTTAGATCAAATAATAAATTGAATTAAAGATCAAGTTAAAAAAGCAAATTGTTCTGGTGTAGCTGTTGGTATCAGTGGCGGAATAGATTCTGCTTTAGTAGCTTATTTAGCAAAAAAAGCATTTCCAAATGATTCAATTGGTATTTTAATTCCAATAAATAAAAATAGACAATTTGATTTAGAAGATGGATTAGAATTAGTTAAAAAATTAGATTTAGATTATAAAGTAATTGATTTATCACATGAATATCAATCTATGATTGACAAAATGAATGTTCAATTAGATTTAACTAAAGGTAATATGCAAGCTCGTTTGAGAATGACTACAATTTATGCTTTTGCTCAAGAAAGAAATTATTTAGTTTTAGGTACAGATAATAAAGCAGAATATGATTTAGGTTATTTTACAAAATGAGGTGATGGAGGATGTGATTTATTACCTATTGTCAATTTATATAAATCAGAAGTTTTTGAATATGCTAAAAAAGTTGGAATACCAATAAATATTATAAATAAAATCCCTTCTGCTGGATTGTGAGATGATCAATCAGATGAAAAAGAATTAGGTTTTACATATGATGATTATGAACAATATGATAAAAACTTATTAACTGATCAACAATTAATTGAAAAGATAAAATTACAAATTTCAAAAACAAATCATAAAAGAATAGAAATCCCTAAAGCGCCCAAAAGGAGTGAATAAATATGAAAAAAGTATTAGTTATTGAAGCACATTTATCTAAAACATTTTCTGTTTCTGAATATGCTACAAAATTATTTTTAGAAAAATATAAAAAATTAAATCCAAATGATGAAATTGTTGAATTAAATTTAAATGAAGAAAAAAAATTAGAAACAATATTGAATATAAAGAATTTTGATTATTTTTGAAATGAAGAAAGTCAAAGATATATTGATTTAATAAATTCTAGTGACAAAATAATCATTTCAACTGGTATGATTAATTTTACAATTTCTCCTTTATTAAAAAATTTCTTAGATAACATTTTGCAAGCAAATAAAACATTTAAATATAAATATGATGGCAAAGGAACAAGTGTAGGTCTAGTAGATTCTAATAAAAAAGTTCAATTGATAATGGCGCAAGGTTCATATAAAGATTGATATAAGTTTTCTGCTTTTGATGATTATTTAAAAGAAGTTTTACATTTTATTGGTCTTAAAAATATTGAACTTTTATTATTTGATGGCACAAAAACTAATGAACAAAAAGATTTATCTGTAGAAGAAAAGTTCAAATTAAAAGAAAAAGAATTTAATGAGTTGGTAATTAAATTTTAAATTTATATATTTATATATTTTATAATTATAACTATGAACAATCATGAAAGTAATTCAAATAATACATCTTTTAAAATAAATAAAGGTTTGTATTTTTTAAATATTGAAAAATATTCTAAAAAAAAATATTCTGATTTATGAGAAGATGTTTCTAATAGAAAAGTTTTTTTGACTTGAATTTTTGTTTTTTTAGCTTCAATAATAATAATAAATGCCTTATCTATAATATCTTTAAGTTCTTTTGTTATTGATAAAAATACAATAATAAATAATCTGGATATTCGCGGAGTTCAAAACCCAGCTGCAAGTTGAAGAATTGATTTAATATCTATTTGTATTGATTTGATTTTTCAATTAGTAATATTGGTATCGCTCATTTTTTCAATATTTAATTGCTTTAAAAATAAGAGTTTTAAATTTATATCATTTCTTCCTACAATGTTTGTTTTTATTGAAGCAATTTATGGCTTTGTAGATGCAATTCGATATGCAATTTTTCAAATAAACATAGTTGGTTTGTTTGAAGTTCATTGAGTTTATGGATTGAATTTTTCAATGATGTTTGTTTACATAATTATTTGATTTTGTATTTCTAGAAATGTTTCTTTAATTAGAAATATTTCAATTCAATTAGAAATGAAAGAAAAATTAGTAAATAGTAATTTTTATTATAATCAACCAAATGAAGAAAATAAACCTAATTCTGAAATTGATTTAAATAGTGAAGAAGACAAAAACAATGTTTTCTATTCTAGAATGAAGGAATTAAGTAGAGATCAATTAAATGAAATTGCTAAACAATTATCAATATCTGGTTATGAAACAATGCCTTCAGAAGAATTAATAAAAATTATTTCAGATATTAGAAATATGCAAAAACAAGATTCGAAAGAAAAAGAAATAAAAATAGAAGAAAATGATAATAAACAAAATTAATAATGTTAAAATTGTTTTATTAATTATAAGTTCTTAATAATTAGAAAAAAGAGAAGAAAGGAGTGTAAATTATGGCTATAGTTCCTAAGAGAAAAACGTCAAAACGTAGAAAAAGAGCTAGAAGAACTCATGATTCTTTAACTCCATTAAATGTTGTTTCATGTAAAAATTGTTCAGAAAAAATTGAACAACATAGAGTATGTAAATTTTGCGGATTTTACAAAGGTAAAAAAGTAGAAGGTTTTAAAGCAAAAAACGACAATTAGTTACTAAAAACTGTATGAAAACAATGCAGTTTTTTTTATTTTTTATCAAAAAATAGTTATAAAATTTTTAAACTTAAATATTTATGGAGAGTGAAGTGGATCCAGATCTAAAAAAACCAATAATTGAACTTAAAAATGTTGTAAAAAAATATGATGATAAAACAATATTGAAAAATATTAATTTAAAAATTAGAAAAAATGATTTTGTTACTCTTTTAGGACCTTCTGGTTCTGGTAAAACAACTATTTTAAGATTGATTGGTGGATTTGAATGAGCTACTAGAGGCGAAATTCTTTTTAATGGATTAGATATCAAAGACTTACCTCCTCATATGAGAGATGTTTCAACTATTTTTCAAGACTATGCACTTTTTCCGCATTTAAATGTTGAAAACAATATTAAATATGGTTTAAAACTAAAAAGAATTTTTTTACCCAAAGAATCAATAAAACCTAGTGTATTTGAAAAACAAAAACAATTGCAAAAAAAATGACAAAAAGATGCAGTTGCTGCAATGAAAAAATTAGACAAGATTCAATTGGAATATGAAAAAGATTTAAAAAAGAAAAAATTACCAAAAAAGAAATTACAAAAGATTCAAAAATGATTAGATGATTCAGATTTTAAATATGCTTCATGAGAAGTATGACCTTTATTAATGAATGAAAAATTTGAAAAAAAATATTTAACTAGAAGAATAACAAATGAAGAAATGGATAAAATAGTTTCTGAAGTTATTAAATTAGTTGGTTTAGAAGGTCATGAAAAAAAATCTATTGATAAATTATCAGGTGGTCAAAAACAAAGAGTTGCTTTAGCTAGATCTATAGTTATTGAACCTTCTTTATTATTATTAGATGAACCCTTATCTGCGCTAGATGCAAAAATAAGAGAACAAATGCAACATTTTCTTTTAGATATTCAAAAGAAAATTGGTATAACTTTTATTTTTGTAACTCATGATAGAGAAGAAGCGTTACGTCTTTCAGATGTTATTGTTGTTATGAGAGAAGGAAAAATAGAGCAATACGGTTCACCAAAAGAAATATATGATTATCCAATTAATAAATGAGTTGCTAATTTTATTGGAGATTCTAATATTTTTGAAGGACAAATTATCAATGAATCAAAAATGATTTTTTTAAATAAAAAATTAAAATATTGATCTAAATATAAATTTGAACCAAATAAAATAGTTGATGTTTTAATAAGACCAGAAGATATTCAAATAAAAAGAAGTGATGGAATAATAAGAGGTAAAGTTATTTCAATTGTATATAAAGGTAGTTATTATATGATTGAAGTTAAATATAAAGACCACATAATATTGATAGAATCTTCAAATGAATTCGAAGTAGGAGAAACAATTTATTTAGATTGAAATATTACTTCAATGCATTTAATGGAACAAGAACAATTTAAGGAGAATAATGAATAAAATAAAATTAAATCCAAAACAACTTTTATTTTTACCATATTTAATTTTTGTTTTATTGTTTGTAATAGTTCCAATTGTTTTTATAGTTGTTTTATCTTTTATAACTCCTAAAGATGCATCAATTAATTATGATAAATTTGAAATGTGAAAAGATCAAAATTTTTGAAACATATTTGGTAGATCTTTTTTAATGGGGATATTAGTATCTTTAACTTGTTTAGTAATATCATTACCATATGTATATATTTTGATAAATGTAAAAAATAAAAGTTATAAATTTTTGTTACTTTCTTTAAGTGTTACTCCTCTTTTTTTATTTACATTAGTAAAGATACTTGCTTTAAGAGGGATTTTAACTTTAATATTTGATATACCAATTGATAATATTGGATATTTATATTTAGGTTCTACATATTTATTTTTACCTTTTATGATCATACCTTTATATAACATATTAAATAGTATGCCTAAAAACATCATTAACGCATCTCAAGATTTAGGGTATAACAAAATAATAACTTTTATTAAGATAGTTATCCCATATGGTTTAAAGGCAATTTGTTCAGGGATAATTGTTGTTTTTTTATTAGTTGTTATGTCAGTTGCTATTAGTAATAAATTATTAGATAATTCAGCAGGAAATCAAATGATTGGAAATGTAATAAATGATTTGGCCAATCCTTCTAATGTATTTGATATGCAAAAAGCATCTTCTGTTGTTTTAATTACATTAATAGGATGTTCTATATTTTATTTTACTATAAATGCTATTCCAATAATTTATAGAAAAATAAAAGGAGGTATTAATGACTAGAATTAAAGACATTATTAAAAATATGTATATGTTATTAATAATATTTTTTTCTTATATACCTTTATTTACTATGGCAATTTTTAGTTTTAATAAAACCTCTGATAAAGGATATGTTTCTTTTGTTTGGAACGGATTTAGTTGAGATGCTTATAGAAACTTATTTTCTTCTGATTTAATGTTATCCTTTGTTAATTCTATTATTATAGCTTTGATAACTAGTTTATTTGTAGTAACAATTTCTTTAATAACTGTTTATTCTTTATGAAAACAAAAAAATAAATATTTAAAAGTATTAAGTTCTATTGGTAATAATATTTCTATTATTAATCCAGATATTATAATAGCTGTAGGTCTTGCTTTGTTTTTTGCTTCAGTTTTTGGTACATTATCTTCTGGTCAAGAAGGACTTATGAGAGCAGTTTTAGGTCACACTGTTATGACACTTCCTTTTGGAATTATGATTATGTATCCTAAAAGTGAAAAATTTAATTCTTCACTTTTTGAAGCATCTTGTGATTTAGGTTATTCTAAAATAAAAACATGATTTAAAATATATTTTGTTTATATGATTCCATCAATTATTTTCACAATAATAATTACATTTGTTTTTTCTTTTGATGATTTTATCATAACTACAATTACTTCAAATTTAACAACCGTTGGTACAGAATTGTATCAAGGACAATTTAGATCTTGAGCATTAGCTTTAGGAACTTTAATTCTTTTTATTATGATTATTGGTAATATTGTATTCTTTTTAAAAAACTGAAAAAATAGAAGGAAATACAATGAAAAATAAATTAAATAAAATTATTGTTATTACAATATCTATAGTTAGTATTTTATTTATTATTTTAATAATAACAATTAAATCTATTTTTGTATTTAAACCTTCTTTTTATTCATATAGTTCTTATGTTGATGAAAAAACAATGAATAAAATTAATAAAAACTACACTTACAAAGAATATGGAACTATATCTGAATTTGAATATGCTTTTGGAAATAACAGAGCCATTGCTGGAATCACATCTGATTATCTTATTATTTCTTTAATAAAAGAAGGAAAAATATCACCGATTTCTAAAAAATTAATCGAAATGAATGATTTATCAAATCCATGAGAAAGTTATTTTACAGATACTACAGTTGAACAAATGAAACTTTTTGATCAATATATTGATCAAAAAACACAAGATATGTTGAATCAAAAATATAAAGAATATGGTGGAAACTATACTTTTAAATTTAGTGATTTTGTAGTTCCTTATTTTATTAATGATAAAGTTATTGCTTATGATACAACCAAAATTTTGAATCAAAAAAATACAAATAATAATCCTTTAGGTTTTGATAAAGTACCAACTTTGGAAGAAACATTAAATAAAATTCATCAAAAATCAAAAGATTTTAAAATCCAATGAACTAAAAATGAAAGAGAAAACATTGTGATGGGTTCTACAAAAGATGATCCTCAATCTAATTGAGATACAACAATTAATCAAGATAATTATTTAACTTGATTAGATAATTTTACTCAAATTGTTGAAAAAGGAACAGGAGCTAAAATTAGTGATATAAAAAGAAATTTATTTGATGCTGATTCTGACATTATATTAAACAATTTGATTAATCCTACTTCCAAAATAGATGTTGCTTATATTTATAATGGCGATGCTTTAGATGCTTATTTTGGAAATGATAATTTTAAAGATATTGAAGATGGAGATCGATTAAGGATAGTCAGAACTAAATATACAACAAGAATTTTAGATTGTTTTATAGTTTCTTCATCAATTAGCGAAAATGAAACTGATAAATTATTGAAAAGATTTAATGCATCATTATTTCATGGTATGTTTTGAACAGAACAAGAGATAGAACAAGAAAGTAAAAATCAAAACATATATGAAATAGATGGAATATTGAGAATATTTGATTATGTAAACTATACTCCCGCCTGTAAAGGGGCTTATCAATATATTTACAATAATTATTTTGAAGATGATGAAATAGCAAAAGAAATTTACGAAGTTGCTGAAAACGATGAAAAAAATGGAATGTTTGTTAAAAATATTGGACCAATAGACAAAGAAATAGTTTCACAGATGTCATTAGCATTTCAAAAGAAATTAAATGGGTATTAAATTAAATATATTAAAAATTTTAATTAACTTAGCAATATCCTAATTAAGAAACAACTATATTTAAATGTGTTAAAAGAGTGAGTTTTCTAAAAAAGAAATTAAATAACAAATTGATAATAGTTATCAAAAAATAACTAACTATTATGA
>JAFWJI010000007.1 GCA_017511585.1 Mycoplasmataceae bacterium | reverse complement strand
TGAAATTAATTTCTTTTAATGATTTTAATAATTCTTTTTTTAAATTTTTTACTTCTGTAAATTTCATTATTTTATTATTACAAAAATTATTATTAATTTATTATTTTTTTTATTATTTCAATTATTTTTTTTAATTTAAAATTTTCTAAATTATTAAATATTTTTTCATTTTGAAAATTATTGTTATCAAATTTTAGATATTCTAGATCAAAATCAATATCAACAGAAGTATTTAATTTAGCCAATTTTTTACACATAAATGCATATTCTTTATTTTCTAAAAAAACTTCTTTTTGTTTTTGACTTAAATTATTTAAATTTTCATAAATTCCTTCTAAATTATTATATTTATTTAATAATTGAATACTTGTTTTGGGACCAACTCCTTTTATTCCAGGTAAGTTGTCAGATGAATCTCCTGCCATTCCTTTATAATCTATTACTTGGTGTGGATAAAAATTATAAATTTCATAGAAATTATCTAAGTTAATTTTTATATATCTTTCATTGCTTTTGCTTTTATTTTTTTGAATCACTGATACATTTTTATCTACTAGTTGCAACAAATCTTTATCTTCTGATAGGATCAATATTTTATTATTATCTTTATATTTATTTGTTAAAGTTGCAATTAAATCATCAGCTTCATCACCATTTTTAGATAAATGTTTTAAATTCATTACATCTAAAATCTCTCTTATAATTTCTTTTTGTTTATATAACTCATCAGGCGCTTTTGTTCTTCCTGATTTATATTGTTCAAATTCTTCATGTCTTTTTGTTTTACCAATACCATCAAAAGCTAAAAAAACATAATCTGGTTTTTCTGCTTTTAATATTTCTAGAAATGTAATAAAAAATAAGTGTGCAGGTAAATTATTTGGGTTTGGATTAATTTTTGTTGCTGCATAGAATGATTTGAATAAAAGTAAATTAGCATCAATTAACAATATTGTTTTCATAATTAATTATTTATTTTGTCTCACTTATTAATATTTATATATTTTTTTCCTTTTAAATTTTCTAATTTTATTATAGTTGCATAACCTATTGTATTCTTTTCAATTGAATCAAATATTTGCTTATTTTTTTCATTAAATCAAACAGTTTCTAACATTGATGAATCTAATACTTCAACACAATATAGAGTTTTTTTGTTCTTATCTAATATTTCTTTTTTATCTTTTATTAATAAAACAATTTTGTATTCTATTCCAATTTTTAAATTGATTAATTTATCATTAGTTTCATATTTTGAAGTTGCAAAAGAATTATAAATCATTCCAAGATACTTAATTTCATTTTGAGCTTCAAAATTTATATCTTGATCAACAATTTCTAATTTAGGTTTTTTAGCATCTAAATCTAATATTATTTCATTTGTATTTTTATCTTCATAACTTATTGCTGATGCATAAGTTAGTGCCTTATTTTTATTGTTTAATAAAGTTGCCATGTTTCCAAATTCTCTTAATGTATTCGATTCAATTAATATATCTATTATTGAATCATTTATTGTTGCTCTTTTTGCTCTTGCAACAAAGTTAAAAAAATCACTAAACTTTCCATTTTTTTCAAACTCATTTAATATTTTTTCATTAGCAATATTTCCTAAACCTTTAATAAAAGTTAGTGGAAGATATATGTTATTTTTTTTATCGTGATTAATTGTTTTTGATATTTTATTAATCATTGGTGATTCGATATTAAATTTTAGTTCTTTTGCTTCTACAACTATTTTATTTATAGTATCAATAGAAGAAGTTGTAGCAATAATTCCAGCATAAAAATATAATGGATATCTAGCTTTTAAATAGGCCATTTTATAACTTAAAGTTGCATAGGAAACAGCATGCGATTTGTTAAAACCGTATTCTGCAAATTTAACAATTTGCTCATATATTTTTTCTGCTACTTTTTTATCAACTTTATTTTCTATAGCTTTATTTATAAATAATTTTTCAATTTGCAAAATATCTTCTTTATTTTTTTTACTAATTGCTTTTCTTAATATATCAGCTTTGGAAAAACCTAATTTTGCTATTTTTTGAATAATTTCCATTATTTGTTCTTGATAAATTATTATTCCATTTGTTGATCTTACTATTTCATCATATTCTTTTTCAATTTTTTCAATTTCATCTCTATTATTTTTATTTTTTATATATGTAGAAATATTAGATAAAGGACCTGGACGAAATAAAGAAATAATATCTACTAAATCATTAAAATTATTTATTTTAACTTTGTTTATAGTTTTTATCATACCAGGAGATTCTAATTGAAAAATACCTAAAACCTTACCGCTATTTAATAATTTATTAGTTTTTTCATCATTAAGAGGAATATTTTTATATTGGAAATTTTTATCAACATTTAATTGGATTTCTTCTTCTATTTTTTTGATAATTGTTAATGTTTTTAATCCTAATAAATCAATTTTTAATAAATCTCAATCTTCAATAAATTCCATAGAAAATTGAGTTACAATGTTTCCATCTAAATAAGTTATAGGAATAGAATTTATTATTTTTTCTTTTGAAATAACAATTCCTGCTGCATGCACTCCAATTTGTCTTGGAAGAGATTCAATTAAAATTGAATAATTAAATAATTTAGTTAATATTTGTTCTGAATCAATTATTGATTTAAATTTAACATTTTTTTCATATGATTCATTTAAGGAATCTTCACTTGAAATTATTTTTGTAATTTCATTTATTTTAGAAAAATTAATATTTAAAAATCTAGCACAATCTTTTAATGCTTGTTTTGCACCTATTCTTTGAAAGGTACAAATTTGAGATACATTTTCATAACCATATTTTTCTTTTAAATAATTAATTACTAATTCTCTTTTATTATCTTGAATATCAATATCTATATCTGGCATTGATATTCTTTCTGGGTTTAAAAAACGTTCAAAATATAAATCAAAAAGTAAAGGGTTTATTTCTGTAATACCAATTATATAAGCTATTAATGAACCGGCAACCGAACCTCTTCCTGGACCTATATATATGTTATTTTCTTTTGCTCAAGAAATAAGATCACTAATAATCAAAAAATAATTTTCTACATTCATTTTTTCAATTATAGATATTTCATATTTGATTCTATTTTCAACAACATTTTTATCAAATGTTTGTAAATCTTTTTTTTCATTAAATTTTTCTTTGATTAATTTTTTTAAATATTCCAAAGGATTAGAACAAAAATCTGGTAACATGTTTTTTTTCTCTTCAAAAACAACATTACATTCATTAATTATTTTATTAATATTATTAATGATTTTTTCATCTTCAATTTTTAGAGAAAAATTTAATTGAAAATCATAATTTTCTTTTAATTCAATGCCTTTTAATTTATTTATTATGTTTAATGAATCAATATTTTTTTTATTAATTATTCTACAATCTTGGACATAGATATTTGATAGTTTGTTATCCTTTTCATAAAAATAAAAATTGTTTAATTTTTTATTCAATAAATCAACATCTTTATAACCATATATTGGATGATTTATTGTAAATAAATTATCATCATCAATATCTTCGATTTTTAACACTACATTTTTTGATTTTAAAAATGATAATTCTTTTATTTTTTCAAATCCCTTTTTATTTTTTGAAAGTAAAATTAATCTACCATTTTCAAAATCCAAATCAATACCAAAAATTGGTTTAATTTTGTTTAAAAAACAATATTTTTTAAATTCTGCAAATCCATGAACATTATTGTGATCTGTTAAAACAAGAGCTTCCATTTCATTTTGTTTTGCAAATTCAACATAATCTTTTATTTTTGTAGGACTTTCAAAAAAACTATATTCTGAAAAAAAATGCAAATTATTTATTTTGCTCATAATGTTTTAATTATATTAAAATAAATGTTAATGTATTTGCTAAATATAAGCTATGAGGTTTGATAGTATGAAAATTAGAAAAAATAATAAGTATTTTTTATTATTACCTTCTATAGCTTTATTGCCTATTGTTTATGCAACATCTTGTTCACAAACAAGTTTAAAAAATAATGTAGAAATAACAAGTTTAAAAAATGATTTAGATCAAATATTAAGTATAAATAAAAATAATATTTTAAATCAAGTTTCAATTACAAATTCAGACATTTCGTCAGTTAATTTTTTCAATGTATTGGAACAACCAAGTATAGTATCTAATTATTTTTCTTTAAATAATTTTGAATTAGAACAATTAAATGAAAATCAAAAAGAAAATTATTCTTTTAATTTTCAATTTTTATATGGTGTAAAAGATTCTTATGGTATTATAAAAAAACCTTATCTTTCAAATAGCAAAAAAACAATTGTTATCCCTATTTTAGTTTACTTATTTGATTCTAAAAATAATATAGAAATCAAAAAATATATTGACTTATTTGAATTAAATATTGCTGATTCTATAATAACTGATGAAGATTCGGTTTATAATGGCTCACAAGCAAAACAATTAGTTTTTCAAAACAGATCATTTCAAGCTGTTCCTAAAAACATTGTAGATAAGTATTTAGATTTTATATATTTAACTTATTCAGACGGATATCAACAACAACCAATATATTCAAAAATTAATCAATGAAAAGGAAAGACATTATCTGAAGTTAGACAAATTTCACAAGCAATTGTTGCACCAGATAATTATATTTTTGAAGCCAATGAGTATGAATATTCAATTGTTAATTCATATTTTGCTGGCCCAGAAAGAAATTATGCATATTTTGTTATGAAAATTAGTTTAGATGATTCAAATGATTCTATTAGCAAATTAATTTCTGATGCAAAAAATATTTATAATCTTTCTTTTGAAAAAGAATATTCTTTATTAAATGAGACCTTTTCTTTTAAAAAACCAAATGATTCTGACATTTCATCTTATAAAGAAAATAATAAAGAATTATTAAAACCATTGATTTCAATTGCGCAAAACAATATCTTATTATATACACCAGAAGTTTTAAATTTGAATTTAATAAAAGAAAAAACTGCAAATGATCTTGTTACAAGATTTAAAGGAGGAATAAAAGACTTTGTTCCCCCTAAAAGTTTTATTTATGAATCAAATAATGGTCAAATAAGAGAAATTTCTTTTGAAATTGACTCATTAGAAACAACTTCTGATGAAAAAACAGTTCAAATTAATTTAAAAATGATTATTGATAAAGGTGAATTAAGCACTTTTGAAATATTTTCTAAAAATTTTGATTTAGAAACACTAAAATTTGTATAAAAATCGCTAGTTTTTCTATGTGGAAAACTTTTTTTTGATAACGCTTTTGTATTGGAAAAATGGGCTTTTTTTGCAAAAATCAAGAAAAAATCAATTTTTTCTTTGTATTATTTTGAAAAAAATGAATTTATATATTAAATTTATATTAAAATTTATAACGTGCTTACTTATATAGTTTGTTTAAAATTTTAACTAGGTGAAATTGTTGTGTTACATACTTAAGATAGAATCTTAAAAAACATTAAGAAGCCAAAATCTTGCTAAAATTGCAAGATTCATTAGAATTATTGTTTATTTTAATTAAGAAATCATAGGAGTCAAAATGAACAAGGAAACAGAAGTACAAAAAGAAGAAGTTATCATTAATGTTGACAACACTACTAAAGAACCAGAAAATTTAATTACATTATCTGACGTAGTTGAATCAAAGAAAAATGATAATGATTTATCAAAAACAAGTCAAATATCAGTTGATCCAAGTTTAGTTAATAATTCAAATGTTTCTTTTCAAGCAAAATCTCAAAAAGAAGATAAAAAATTCTCAGGAACATTATCATATGAAGATATTTTGTCTCAAACACAAGAGTTAGTTGAAATAAAAAACACAAATATTGATTACATAGCAGAAGAAGCTAAATTAAGAAAAGAAAAAATAGAAGGACTTGTAGAACATTTTAATGATTTAAATGCTCAACCTCTTTCTTCTATAGATTCATACTCAAATTACAATTTAGTTTTAAATAAATCAATTTGAAATTACAACGAAATAGAACAAAGAAACACTAAATTTCAATTGTTAGATTTAGCATTACAAACTCACATTTACTTATATGATGGCGAAATCATTCCTTTTGAAGAATTAAAAACATTACTAGACAATTTTATTGAAACAGTTAAAGAAAACATTATTGCAGGATACCCAGTTATTTTAAATTCAGCATTAATTGTTGATGTTATTCGTTTTGATAAATCAAAAGTTATTCCAATCGCAATTGCAAACCCTAAATTAATTCCACCAATTGGTGTTGTAGAATGACAATCTTTAGTTAAAAATGAAAAGAAAAATCATTTAATAATAAATGCATTCATTAAATTATTAGATAATGCATTAGAAAATGGACATGAATGTGAATTTTTCCCAGAAACTATTTTAGTTAGAAATGCTTCTGGAATTACTTCATTATATGTTTCTGAATCAGCAGCAGTTAGATTCAATTCTTCAGTTCACCCTACATCTCCAAAAAATAAATAGAAATTAATTTTCATATATTAATTATTTATTAAAGGAGAAGGAGGTATTGGTAAATGAGTATTGTTCAAAAAAACATGAAATATCTTGATCAAAAGAAAAAAAACCTAGAATTTTTTGAATCATATTTAGATATTTCAAAATTACGTATATTACAAATACTTAATGAAGAACAAAGAGACCTTGAAATTTTAAAAATAATAAAACAATCTAATTCTCAATTATTGGATACAATAAATACAAACTTTTTTAAAGGTGAAAAAACATTTATTGAAAATGGTGATGTAAGTAATAAAAATGCCAAAAAAGAACTTTATTTTTTAATTGATGCAAAAAATGAAGATGAATATTCTGAAATAATCTATAAAAAAGTAGAAGAAAGTTTAAAAGCAAGAATTAGACCTGGTGATTCTGTTGTAACAATTGGTGAAAGAGTAAATTTAATTGCTCAAAAACTAGAGTTAAACATTATCCAACATTTTCCTTACAGTCTATATGAAAATGAAGGTGATTTTTTAAACAAAGTTGCAACAATAATTGAAGTAGGTTTTAAAAATGGAATTTTTACAGATTCAACATTAATTATTTCTCAACAAAATCGTGATAATAATCAATTGATAATGAAAAAATTAGCTCCATTTGAAAACGATAAAGTTGAAATTGATAATGAATTTGCTACAAAAACAACACCTATAGCTATTGAAACGCCAGAAGAAGACAATACATTAAAACAAGATTCAATTACAGATTATTCAAACTTTTTTAAAAATTTAGATATTAAAAAAGTTTCTTGAATCCCTAATATTAGTTTTTTCAAATTTAAATTAATAAAATCAATAATTAAACAAAATATTGTTGAGTTAAGAATTGTTGAAAAAATTCAAAGATTAAAATTAGAAATTCAATTATTAGATGAGAAAAAAGGTAAATTACACGAAGAATCAATTATTGTTCAACAATTGATTAATAGAGTAAGAAGAGAAAAAGAAACAGAATCAACAATTGTTTTATATTCAGCTTTTAAAGTTAGAAATTCAGCTGGAGATATCTTGGATGAATCAATTAGAAAAAAGAAAAAACATGATGATATAGATATAAGATTCTATAAAAAAAGATCTACTCAAAAAGGAGGTGTTTAGATGATAAACAATAAATTATTGTTAACAACACCTACCGATCCAAAAATGTTGAATAGATTATTCAACGAAAACAAAGATGTTGTTTTAAAAGCAACATTAATCTCTGTTGATTTCCCACCTATTGAAATTCATAATGGAAAATCAAATGAACAAAAACAAACATTTTTAAACAAAAAAAATGATCAAGCAGTAATTTTTGATGTGGCAGGTTTAATAATAGATATTAAATCTAAAAATAATGTAACACAACCAAACAATCCTAATCTTATTGAAGAGCAAGATGATGGAACAAAAAAAATGTTTATTATTGCTAATGAAGTTATGTACATGTCAAATGGTAATAACAAACTTATTTCAATAAATGGTAATTTTGATATATTACCTGAAAAATTAATTTCTAAAATTTATTCAAACTTCCCCGATCTTAAATCTATTGATTTGAGAGAATTAGAAGACATTCTTGAATTATCAAGAGATGAAACAGCAATCAAAGCTTTTTACAAATTGGACAGTTATTTTACTGCTAAAAAATATGAGATTAATAATAATATTTTTAACTTAATAGAACACCAAGAAAAAGCAGAAGTTGTTGCTAAAAAAGTGTTGTTGAAAAAAATGGTAGCTTGAGAAATAAGCTCATAGTGAGAAATTAAAAAGGATTACAATTATGAAACAAAAAGAATTAACAATAATTTCTATCAAGGATGATATTGTAGTTGTTGAAGGTGAACATTCATATCAATTCCTTGAAGAAATTAAATTTGATAAAGAAGTAAATGGTATTGTTATTAAGGCCAATTATTACAAAGCATATGTTGCTCTAGTAAATAAAGGAACTAGAGAAGTTATAAAAGTTGGTGGAAAAGCTTTTCCAACAGGAAAAATGTTTTCAATCACAATTTTAAATAACTTTTTTGGTTCAGTTATTGACGTAAATGCAAATTTATTAATTGAAGGTAATGAAGTTGATTTAATCAAAATTTTAGGTCAAAGATCTGTTTTAACTGAAGCAAAACCTTTATATTCAAGAAAAGAAGTTAATCAACCATTTTTAACAGGAACTGTAGCAATAGATGGTTTACTTCCAATTGGTAAAGGACAAAAAGAATTAATAGTTGGAGATGCTGTTACAGGTAAAACCTCTATAGCAATTACAGCTATGATTTCACAAAAACATTCAAATGTTGTAAACATTTATGTTGCAATTGGTAAAAAACGTGAAGAATTAATTGAAATAAAAAATGTTTTACAAAACAACAATGTTTTAGAAAAAACAATAATTATTGCAACAGCACCAGATGATTCTGCTGCATCTAAATTCTTAGCTCCTTATGTTGGTGCTACAATAGCCGAATATTTACAAGAACAAGGTGAAGATGTTTTTGTTGTTTTCGATGATCTAACAAATCATGCTGATGCATATAGAGAATTATCACTTTCAACAGGTTCGGCTCCTGGTCGTGAAGCGTTCCCTGGGGATATATTCTATATTCATTCAAGATTATTAGAAAAAAGTGGAAGATACCAACCAGAATTTGGTGGTGGATCAATTACTATGATTCCTATAGTTCAAACTTTAGATGGTGATATTTCTGGTTATATTCCAACAAACATTATTTCTATTACAGATGGTCAAATCTATACTTCAACAAGTATTTTTAACGAAGGAAGAAGACCAGCTATTGAAATTTCTATTTCTGTTTCACGTCTAGGTTCTCAAGTTCAATTCCATTCAATGAAACAAGCATCTTTAGGTCTAAAAAATCTAGTTTCTGAATATGAAAACTACAAAAAGTTCTCTTCATTCAACTCTTCAAGTTCTTCTGATCAAAACCGTAGCTTAGTTGTTAAAGGTAAAGTATTTGAAACTTTAATTCAACAAGATGAGTATGAAGTAGTACCTGCAGGAGCATCAGCGTTATTATTATTATTACTTCAAAAAGAATATTTAACAATGTTTTTTGTTGAAGCAATAGAAAAAAACGTTGAATCATTAATTTTAGTTAAAGATGTTATTAAAAACTTCTTGACAAAAGATGTTTTAGGTAGAAAAATGCTTCAAATAATAGATGATAAAGGTTTAGAAGCGGAAATTGTTGATTTATATCTAAAACATTTAATTTTACCTTTAATTAAATACTACCTATTATCTGAAAATAAATGATTAAGAAAAAACCCTGATTTTATAAGAATTTTCAAAGATGTTAGAAATGATGGTAGAGTTCTTTTAGCTTACGAAAGAAGACATCTAGAGAAAGGAATTGCATATGAAATTTAGTGAAAAATATAAAACATTAGCAGAAAAAAGAAAATATCTAGAATCATTTAATTTAGATAATTTGAAAAAAGCTGCAAAAATTGGAAAAATTTCTATAACAAATGTTAAAACTAAAGAAGAATTAGTTAAAAAAATATTAGCTTTTGATTCAAAAAATAAGTTTTTAATTTGTAAAACAATTTATAACAACCAAGATGAATATAATAAAGACAAAGTTGGAGATGCAGTTGTTTTAAAAACACAAGAATTCAATGACATCAAAAAACAAAAAAATATTGAAAAAATTGATTTTTTAGTTAAAAAAACTGTTAAAAAAATTGGTGAAACAAATTCTTCTGACACAATGACTATCACTACAAATTTAACTGGTGAAGAAAGATTAACTACAAAAGAAATTAGAGTTTCTAAGTCAGTTGAAGAAGAAATGGAAAAATCAGCTTTCAAAATATATACAGTTGATCAATTAGCTTTAATGTTAGAAGGTCAATTAAATGTTATTGCTGATATTCTTAAAATACCTTCATATGATAGATCAGAAAAAACAACATTAATTAAATCAATCTTAAAAGTTCAATCT
>JAFWJI010000105.1 GCA_017511585.1 Mycoplasmataceae bacterium | reverse complement strand
TTAAAACAATATCAAACAAATAAACTAAATGTTGAATTTTAGAAATAGGAGTAGAAGGTTTAATTGCTAATCCAATTCAGTTAGTATGACAAAATTCGTTTACAAATTTTTTAATATCTTCTTCATTATCAAATGATTCATAATGAATAGTCAAACATTCAACATAATCAGATAATTGTTTTGCATATTCAAAAGGATTCGAAACCATTAGATGAGCATCAGAAGATATTTTTTTAAATTTTTTTTTGTATGAAATTATTTCTTCTACATCCAAAGCGATATTGGGAACAAATTTATTATCCATTACATCAAAATGAAATCATTTTATACCTAAATTAATTAATTCATTAATAACATCTTCCCTTTTATCTTTTTCAACATTCAAAATAGAAGGTGTAATCATTTTTTCAAACATTTATTTTTTTGCCTCCATTAACATTTTAATGTAATTTTCATATCTCGTTTTTAATAATGAACCATTTTGATATTGTCTTTTAACTTCACAATCTTCTTCTTTAAAATGTAAACAAGAAATAAATTTACATTTTTTGCTTCAAATTTTAAAATCAAAAAATGAAGTAGATAATTGTGATTTTGTTAATTCTAAATCAAACTTTCCAAATCCAGGTGTATCAATAATTTTTATATCATCTAATTCAAATATTTCAACAACTCTAGTTGTATGTTTCCCTCTTCCTAAAGCTAAAGAAATATCATTTGTTTTTTCATTTAAATTTAATAAATTATTTAATAGCGAAGTTTTTCCAACTCCTGATTGACCAGTAAAAACATTTAATTTATTTTTTAATTCATTTTTTAAATCAATAAAATTTTCATTTTTTAATAAATTGTTAATCAAAAAACATTTAAATCCTTGAGATAAATAATCAAAATAAGGTTTATTATCTCCAAGATCCATTTTTGTAAAAACAATGATAACATCAAGTTCTTGATATTGAATGATAGCTAAAAATTTATCTAATAAAATGTAAGAAAAAGAAGGTTGACTAAGAGACATTACAATAACAACTTGATCAACATTTGCAACTTTAGGCCTAATAAGATAACTATTTCTTTTTTCAATTTCGCACAAAATTAAATCTTCTTTAAATAAAACATAATCACCAACAATTGGTAACAATTTTTTTGTCCTTAAACTTCCGCTACCTCTTAATCTATAAACTAAATTATCTTTTGTTTTAACATCAAAAAAACCAGAAATAACTTTTATTACTTGACCTTTTTTTAACATTTAAAAATTATTACAAAAAATAAACTAGTTATATAAATATTTAGTTTGTATAATTTTAAAACTATGAAAAAGAGAAAATTTATTATTATTGGTTCTGGGATAACAGGAGTTGTTATTGCTAGGAATTTAGCAGAAGCTGGTTTTAAAGTTGATATATATGAAAAAAGAAATCATATAGCAGGTAATATGTATGATTATGAAAAAGATGGTATTTTAATCCATAAATATGGACCACATATTTTCCATACTTCAGATGAAGAAGTTAATGAATATATGAATAAATTTTGAAAATTAAATAAATTTCAAAATATTGTTGAAGGATATGTAAATAATAAATTAGTTCCAATACCATGTAATTTCAAATCAATCGATATATTATTTCCAGATAAAGCAGAGCAAATAAAAAATAATCTTAAAACTTTTTTTCCCAATCAACCAAATGTTCCGATTTTAGAACTTAAAAAAATTGATAATGAATTATTAAAAGAATTCTCTGATTTTATTTATAAAAATTTGTTTTTAAATTACACAACTAAAATGTGAAATTTAAAACCTGATGAAATAGATGAATCTGTTACAGCAAGAATCCCTATTATTCTTTCTTATAAAAACACTTATTTTAATGATAAATATGAAGGATTACCAATTGATGGTTATACAAAAACTTTTGAAAAAATTTTAAATCATGAAAACATTAATGTTTATATAAATACTGATGCAATAAATATTTTAAAAATGGAAGATGACAAAATATTTATTGATGATAAAGAAAATGAAGTTGTTATTTACACAGGTCCTTTAGATAAACTATTTAAAAATAAATTTGATCAATTAGATTATAGATCTTTGCATTTTGAATTTGAAACTATTAATCAAACAAAATTTCAAGAAACAGCTGTTGTTAATTATCCAGATGATCCAATAATTACTAGAATTACTGAATATAAAAATATGACTCTTCAAAATGTTGAAAATAAAACAGTTATTGGTAAAGAAACACCAGGAACATATGATGAAAAAAGTTCAAAATGAAATGAACCATATTATCCATTAGCAACAGATGAAGCAAGAAATAAATATAATAAATATAAAGATTTTGCTAAAAAATATACTAATTTATATGTTTGTGGAAGAATGGGATTATATAAATATATAAACATGGATCAAGCAATTAAAAATGCTTTAGATTTATCAAAAGAGATTTTAGAAAATGAAAACAAAAAATAAAATAATTCTATCTATAGTTATACCTATATATAATGGAGAAAATTATATTGATAATTGTATTCATTCTATTATCAATGAAACTACAATTAATGAAAATATTTTTGATTTAATTGAAATACTAATTATTAATGATGGTTCTAAAGATAATTCGCTTGAAAAAGCAAATAATTTAGCTAATGAGTGAAATGGTAAAATTAGAAAAAACTTTATTAAAGTTATTAGTAAAGAAAATGGTCAATATGGTTCTGTTATTAATTGTGCATTAAAAAATATTTCTGGAAAATATATCAAAGTATTAGATGTAGATGATATTTTTAATAGTGATTATTTTGTTCAAATAGTTCAAATTATTGCTGGTTTAAAAATTGATATTGATGTTATAGTTACAGACTATATTTTTGACAAAGTAATTCAAAATAAACAAATCATTTATAAATGAAACAAATATTTTGAACCATACAAAATATTAAAAATGAATCAAATTAAATTTCCTAAATTAATAATAACAATGCATTCTATAATTTATAATAGCAATTTTTTAAAAAACATCAATTATTCACAACTAGAAAATGTTTATTATTCTGATTCTCAATATTCAACAATACCTTTTGCACAAGCAAAAAAACTTTATTATATAAATATTCCTCTTTATAGATACTACATAGGAAGAAATGATCAATCAATTAGCATTAAAACAATGGTAAAAAATAGAAATGATCAATTTCAAGTTATGTATAAAATTATTAATGAATTATTAAAAATAGAAATAAATTCTAGAGCTCAAAAAAAATATGTTTGAAGAATAGCTAAAAATATGTTTGAATGACAATGTATGATTATTGCTCATGATAAAAGTATAAAAAACCGTGGAGAATTTATGTATGAAAATTTAAATAATATTTTAAAAATTTGTAAAAAAAATAATTTCTATGGATATATGACAATTAGAAAAGGAGCTTTATCAACATTAATTAGAATTACTAAAGGAAAAAATATTGTTCCTTTAATTAGATTTGGTGAAAAATTATATGCAAGATTTAAATTAAATATTATGGCAGATTGAGATTAAAATAATTTTATTTGATCAGTTTGTCCTAAAGATTTTGTTATTTCTAATTTTTCCATTTTTTCTAAAACAGTTTTATTAATTTGTGTTCTTTTTGATAAATCATCTTTTGAGCTAAATTTTTTTTCTTTACGTGCTTGGATTATTGAATTAGCAGCAGAAATACCTAAACCATCTAAAACTACAAATGGCGGAATTAAAGAATTATTTTCATAATCTATTTTTCATTCAGTAGCATCTGAAATGTCTAAATCTATATTTGAAATTTTGATATTTCTAGCCATCATTTCATTAATTACTTCAAAAATGTTGATTAATTCTTCTTCTTTTGCGCTTATTTTTTCTTTACTATTTTTTGAATATTGTTTTTGTTCTAATTCTTTTAATTTTCTTTCTATTTTAAATTTATCACCAAGTGCATTTTCAAGATCAAAAACATCTGTTTTAACTGTTAAGTATGTAGCATAATATTCTAAAGGATAATATATTTTAAATCACGCAATTCTTCATGCCATCATAACATAAGCTGTTGCATGAGCTTTAGGGAACATATACTTAATTTTATTTAAAGAATCAATATATCAATTTTCAATACCAAATTCTTTTAAAACTTTTTCATCTTCTGGTTTTACTCCTTGGCCTTTTCTTACTTTTTCCATAATTTGAAATGATAAAGAAGGATTTATTCCTTTTTGAATTAAATAAACCATAATATCATCACGGCAAGAAACAACTTCAGATAAACTTTTACCCATTTTAACTAATTCTTCTGCATTACCAGCTCAAACATTTGTTCCATGAGATAAACCAGAAATATTTATCAAATCATTAAAAGAATTAGGTTTAGCTACTTTTAACATTTTTCTAACAAATTTTGTTCCAAATTCAGGAATACCTAAAACACCTGTTGATTCATTGTTTATATCTTCTGCTTTAATACCTAATGGTTCTGTTGAAGAAAATAGTTTTAAAACATTTTCATCAGAAAATGAAATATCACTAATTTTAACATTTGTTAATTTTTGTAATTGTCTAATAACAGTAGGATCATCATGACCTAATAAATCTAATTTTAAAACATTATCATGAATTGCATGGAAATCAAAATGCGTTGTTTTTCAAGAACTATTTGTATCATTAGCTGGATAATTGATAGGAGTAAAATCTTCAACATCAAAATCTTTTGGAATTATTATTATTCCCCCTGGATGTTGGCCTGTTGTTCTTTTAGATCCTTCAATTTGGTTTGCCAAATAATTTATAAAATGATTTGATTTATTTATTTGATTATCTTCAAAATATTTTTTTACATAACCAAATGCAGTTTTTGAAGCAACTGTTGAAATTGTACCAGCTCTAAAAGAATGGTTTTCTCCAAATATTTTTCTAACTTCTTGATGGATTATAGGTTGATAGTCTCCTGAAAAGTTTAAATCAATATCAGGAACTTTATCTCCATCAAAACCTAAAAATGTTTCAAATGGAATTGTTTGACCATCACTTGATAATTTGATATTACAATTAATACAATTTTTAGAAGGTAAATCAAATCCTGAAGATGTTTTTGGATTTTCTACAAACTCAACATAATTACATTTTAAACAGAAATAATGAGGAGATAAAGGGTTTACCTCTGTAATTCCTGCTAAAGTTGCAACAATAGAAGAACCAACAGAACCTCTAGATCCAACTAGATAACCATCTTCAATTGATTTTTTAACAAGTTTTTGACTTATTCAATAAACAACACTAAAACCATATTTTATAATTGGTTCTAATTCTTTTTCAATTCTTTTTTTAACTATCGAAGGAAGATTATTACCATAAATACTTTTTGCTTTTTGATACACCAATTCAATCAAATTTTTCTCTGATGAATCTAATTTGGGAGGATACAATTTTGTTTTAATAACTTGAATATCATTTTCTATTAAAGAATTTAAAAAAATCGTATTTTTAACAACAATTTCATAAGCTAAATCAGAGGAGTTTAAAAATTCGAATTGTTTTAACATTTGTTCTGTTGTTAAAAATTTTTGTATTGGATATTTTGGTTCTATTTCATTATATTTATATAAATAATGTCTTTTACCTTCTAAACCTTTTGTATTTATATAAATTTTATGCGCTAAAGAATCTTCTTTTGTTAAATAACGAACATCTCCAATTGCAATTATTATTTTATTTTTTTTCTTTGCTCGATAAATTAAATCCTTTAACATTTTATGAACTTGTTTTTCATCAAAATTTCCTCTTGAAATTAAATGAGAAAAAAGATGAGGAGAAGGAATTCCAATAAAATCTCATTTTTCTATTTCTTCTTCTAAATCTTTTGTTGTTCCAGTTTGCATCAAATTAATTAAACGTGAATTAATTGAAGATGGTCCTATTAATAAATTTGGTGATTTTTTTAAATCTTCTTCAAATAATTTAGGTCCATCATAATAATTTGAAGTTAAAGATGAAGAAACTAACTTGAATAATTCTTTTAAACCGACTTGATTTTTTACATAAATTGCTAAATCATATGAAAATTGTTTTTCATACAATATTTTAGATTGGATATTGGCAATATCGACAAAATTAGTTAAATCATTATTAATTAATAAATCAATCATATTAAATCAAACTTTTTGTAAAACTTCAGCATCATAATCAGCTCTATGAGCAATAGAACTATCATAAATAACATTTAATTTTTTTGAAATAACTTCTAATCTATAAGAAATAGAAAAAGGAAATAAATATCTAGCAATTGTTAAAGTATCTATAATTTGATTATTTAATTGTCCTAAATTAAATTGGAACATTTTTTCATTAATATAGCCAATATCAAATGATGCATTATGTGCAACAAGAGTATAATCTTTAAAAATTTTTAACATTTCTTCTATTGCATCTTTTTGATTATCGAATTTATGCTGTTCATCAAGCATCTTTTGAGTTATTCCTGTTAATTCTGTTGTAAATTTTGAAATAGGTTCAGAGGGTTTTATAAAAAATTGGATTTTATCAATTATTAAATTATCTTCAACAATAATTGCACCAAATTCAATAATTTCACCAAAACGAGGATTTAATGATGTTGTTTCAAGATCGAAAATTACATATCTTTCTTTTCTTAAAAAAGAATTCTTTGGATTCAAAATTAAATTATTTTTTTTAGAAATAACACTAAATGTTGAACCATATATTGGTTTAATACCTATTTTTTTTGCATTATAATAAATTTCTGGAAAAGATTGGATGTTTTGAAAATCGACAAAAGCAATTGCTTCATGTCCTATATCTTTAGCAAATTTCATCA
>JAFWJI010000104.1 GCA_017511585.1 Mycoplasmataceae bacterium | reverse complement strand
TTCTAGAACTAGAAGCGAATTTTATTTTTCTAATCCTTTTTACTTTGAAAATAATTTTGAATACTTAATCAAAATAAATTTAATAATAAAAGGAAGTATTGAAAAAACAGAAAAATTTTATTCTATAAAAAATTGACAAAGACAAGAAATTGGTTTTTTTAAAACTGCAAAAAATAAAAAACTAAATTGAAAACATAACATTCAAAAAATTTATTTTAAATTTTTAAACTTATTTTGATCACCACTTTTACATACTGAAATTGAATCTAAAATATATGATGAAAAATATAATGGATTTTTTATTGTAAATTCTTTTTCAAAAGATATAAACAAAAATTGAATTCCAACATTAACTATGGAATTAGAAGAAATTACATGAAATGAAGAAAAATTATTGATTATAAAAGAAAGTGATCTAATACTTAACAAACAATATGGTTTTGATTGACAAACAATTCCTGAAGATACTAAAAAAGAAGAAAAATATATAAACAAAATGAGTTATTTTTTAAGCTAAAACTTCTTTTTCTTGTTTATTTTTTAAATACTTTAAATTATTTACATATTGAATTGAAACTGAAACAAATGGACTTCTTCTTTTTGTTTTGTAAAAATAAGGTTTGATTCTTTCTTGAATATATTTTTTTAATTGAGCAGAAGTTCAATCGTTTGAATTTTTAATTTTATATAAAACAACTCCATGAACTAATCTTCTAATTTCTGTAATTACATCTACTGAAAATTTGACATAAAGAGTTCCTCTTGTAATAATTTTGGCTCTACCAATAATTTCATTTTTTTCTTTATCAAGCAAAATAGAAACATAGACAAATCCATTTTCTCCTAATTGTTCTCTTTCTAAAATTAATTTAGTATTTTTTGCAGATGCAATTTCTCCATCAATATATATAGGACTTGATTCTATTTTTTTATTTGTTTTAGAAATTTTATGATTTAACATTTCATAAACTTCACCATGAGCTGCAATTACAACATTATCTGGATTTACTCCTGATTTTATTGCTGTTTGTCCATGAACTACCGACATTCTAAATTCCCCATGATATGGGAAAAAGTAAGTTGGTTTTGTTAATTCAAATATTTTTTTATGTTCATCTTGATATGCATGACCAGATGTATGTAAATATCCATCAATTCTATTTTCTTTAATATTTGCACCTAATTTATATAAATCATTAATTAATAATTCTATTTTGATTCTATTTCCAGGAATTGGTGAAGAAGAAAAAATTATTAAATCATCATGTTTAATGGTAACTTGCGGATGTTTCCCTTCAGCCATTTTTGCAAGACCAGCCAATTGTTCTCCTTGAGAACCTGTAGTTAAAATTAATAATTCATTATCATCATAACTTGATATTTGTTTTTTATCAATAAAAACTGAATCATCAACATCAATATGACCTAATTGTCTAGCTATATTAATCCCATTAACCATTGAACGACCAAATGCAATTACTTTTTTATTCATTTCTTGAGCAATTTTTATAATTGCACTTATTCTTGACATATTAGAAGCAAATGCAGTAATAATAATTTTTTTAGGAGCTTGTTCCATATAATCTCTAATACTTTTTAAAATATCTTTTTCACTTGGAGAGTGATTTGGTCTCATTGCATTTGTAGAATCAGAAAATAAAACAGTTAAATTTTCTTCTCCAATTTTTTTCAATTTATCAAAATCAGTATAAGAACCAATAGGGGTATAATCAATTCTAAAATCTCCAGTAAATAACATTGAACCATTTCTATTAGAAAATCTTATTCCAAAAGCATCTGGTATTGAATGTTGAGCAGATCAAAAATCAACTTTCATATCACCAAATTTTAAAACTAAATCTTTTTCTATTTCGATCCATTCGATATTAGATTTAATTTTTCTTTCATCAAATTTATATTTTAAATATGCTATTCCTACTTTAGGAGCTATTATCTTTTTAATATCACAATTTTGTACTAAATATACAATACCACCCATATGATCTTCATGTCCATGAGTTAAAAATAAACCTTGAATTTTTTTTTGATTATCAATCAAATACTTGTAATCAGGAATTATTCCTTTTATTCCTGTTAATGAACTATTTGCAAATTGAATTCCAGCATCTACAATAAAAATTTGATCATCATGTTCAATAACACAAGTTGATTTTCCAATTTCTTGAAATCCACCTAGTCCAAAAAATTTTGTAGCTTTTTTATTCATAAAAACCTTTCAAATAATCTATAAAAAACCATAATTTTTAGTTAAACAAAATTATTAATTAATAAACTTAATAAAATCAAGTAATAGTAAACAAAATTTTACTACTTTTTTCAAATTTCATAAATTAAATTCTTATTCTAGAATACTATACAATTTAAAACTATGGATTTATTATCAGAAGCAAAGAAAATTAAAAAATTTGGAATTATTGGTTTAGTATTATTTATTACTATAATTGTACCGTTTGTTATGCGAATAATATGTGGAATTAAAATTTTAACCAATGATTGAAAAAACAAAAAATTAGAAAATGAAAGATTGATATGAGGTATTTTTTGTTTTGTAATTCTAGGTTGTATTTCTGCAATTATATTTGGTTCAATCGCTACAAAAGAATTATCAAAAACTAATTCTTTAAAAACTGAAAATAAAATTAGTGAAGAAAATACAAATAGTGAAAAAAGCAAAGAAAATGAAAGTACTGAAAAAAATTAAAAAATAAAAAAGATGATAATTGAAAAACTTGAAGATTAATTTTTTTAAAATGGATACTTTAGAGTTTTTAATGTATATATAAATTAAAAAATACCAATTTAATGTTTTAAAATATTTATATATTTTATTTATTATGAAAAGTTCCAAAGAAATTAGACAAGCTTGAATAGACTATTTTGTTTCTAAAAATCATTTATTTGTTGAATCAAAATCGTTAATACCTTATAAAGATCCTTCATTACTATGAATTAATTCTGGAGTTGCTACACTAAAAGATTATTTTTCTGGAAAGAAAAAGCCTCCTTCTAAAAGAATTGTTAATTCACAAAAAGCAATAAGAACTAATGATATTGAAAATGTTGGAATAACAGCAAGACATCATACATTTTTTGAAATGTTAGGAAATTTTTCAATTGGTGATTATTTTAAAAATGAAGCAATTGAATTTGCTGATGAAGTTGTGACAAAAATATTTAATTTAGAAAAAGACAGAATATACATAACTTATTTTAAAGAAGATTTAGAAGTTAGAGATAAATGATTGTCTTTAGGTTATAAAGAAAATCATTTAATTCCAGGAGATAAAAATACCAACTTTTGAGATGTGGGTTCTGGTCCTTGTGGTCCTAATACTGAAATATTTTATGATAGAGGGCCTGAATATCATTTAGGTGGGCCTGAATTAATTGCAAATGACATTGAAAATGATCGTTATATTGAAATATGAAATATTGTATTTTCGCAATACAACAATTTAGGTAATGGTGAATATGTTGAACTAGCTCAAAAAAATATTGATACTGGAGCAGGACTTGAAAGAATAGTATCTATATTGCAAAATGGACCAACAAATTTTGATACAGATTTATTTTTACCAATCATTAAAGAAATTGAAAAAATGTCAAGTTTTACATATGACATTAATAACTACTTTACAAAAGAACCTGTACAAAATATGA
>JAFWJI010000103.1 GCA_017511585.1 Mycoplasmataceae bacterium | reverse complement strand
TGATATTTCGCCTTTTTCTAAAATAGTTAAACATTGTTTTAAATCTTCAGGATTGATGTTTATTTGATCAAGACTTTTATTTAATTTGTTTTCTAAAGGAATTATTTCTGAAAAAAAGATTTTAATCGTTTCATATAAATCTTTATATTTAACTTTTTCAATAAATTCAAAATAATATAAATTACTTAAAATTTGATCTATAAAATTATCTGGAATGTTTAAATTTTTATATCTTTTTCTAATTTCATGAGGTAATTCATTAATTTCTATTGAATCAATTCATTTTTTATCTAATTTAATTACAGGTATATTTGGTTCTGGAAAATATTTATAATCAATTGAATCTGTTTTTTTTCTTAAACTAATTGTTTGTTGACTAGCTTCATCAAATCTTTTTGTTTCTTGAATTATTTCTTCATTATTTAATATTTTTTTTATTTGAAGTTTAGATTCGAATTCAATTGCTTTAGCAATATTATTTAAAGAATTTAAATTTTTTATTTCTACTTTAGTTCCGAATTTATCAGAACCTAACATTCTCATAGATAAATTTATGTCCGCCCTTAAAGAACCTTGTGCCATAATGGCATCTGATATATCTAAAAATAAAGCATTTTGTCTAATAAAATCAACATATTTTACCGCTTCTTCTGCACTTCTAATATCTGGCATTGTAACTATTTCAATTAAAGGTATTCCTGCACGATTATAATTAATCATAGTTTCATTTTCATTATGTAATTGTCTTGCTGTATCTTCTTCTAAATGGATTCTTTCTATTCTTATTTTTTTTGAATTATTATTTTCTAAAATAACAACACCGTTTTTCCCAATTGGTCTAAATTGTTGAGTTATTTGATATCCTTTTGGTAAATCTGTATAAAAATAATTTTTACGATCAAAATGTAATTCATTATCTATTTCCATATTTAAAGCTTTTGCTAACTTGATAGCCTTAATTACTGCTTCTTTATTAACTGTTGGCAAAGTTCCGGGATAACCTAAATCTATTGGGGAAACAAGTGTGTTTGGTTCTGCATAAAAATCATTTTTAATTGCACTAAACATTTTTGTTTTAGTGTTTAATTCTAAATGAATTTCAATACCAATTAACATTTCAAAATTTTTAATCATTATTTTCTCCTAAAAATTTTTCAATATATAAAGCATAAGAAAATAATTTTTCATCAGAATATATTTTTGAATCCATTGATATATTAAATGGCATATTATCAAATGTTCCTAATTTCATATTTATAGATGGATTACCAACTAAATTAGAAGCAGTTAATATATAATCCATATATTCAAAATCTTTTCTTTTAATAGATTTTTTAGGAGCGATTGAAGGTGAAGAAGGAAATAATAAAAAATCATAGTTATCATAAACTTTATTAAATCAATCAAAAATTAATCTTCTAATTTTTTGAGATCTAATAAAATAATTTTCTTGATTATCTTTTTCAAGATAAAAAGAACCTAATGCCAATCTTCTTTGTACCATCAAACCAAAACCTGAACTTCTTGTATTTGTAAAAATTTCTTCTCAATCTTTCCCTTTTTGCCTTTGACCAAAAGAAACTCCATTTAAATTCGATAAATTTGAAGATGCTTCAGAAAAAGAAATTATTTCATAAACTATTTTAATTGCATTAAAAAGTTCTTTTTTTGGTGCAATTTTTTCAACTATTATTCCATCATTTTGTAATTTTTCAATTAATTTTTTATATTCGATTGAGACATAATCTTCAATCAAATCAAAACAATCTAAATAAGCTATTTTGTTAGGTTTTGTTATTTTTATGTCTTTAATTGGAACATCTAAAGAAGTCAAATCCTTTTTATCAAGACCAAATAAAATTTGAGCTAAAATAGCTGAATCATTAACATTGTGTGTAAATCAAGCAACAGTATCCATTGAAGAAGCATAAGAAAATAAACCATATCTAGACACAGCTCCATATGAAGGTTTAAAACCAACAGCACCGATATTTGAAGCTGGCAATCTCACTGAATCTCCAGTGTCAGAACCTATTGCAAAACCAATATTTTTTGTAAAAGTAGCAGCCGAACCTGAAGAAGAACCACCTACATAATAAGAATTATTTAAAGGATTCATTATTAATCCTCTATTAGAATATTCTCCTGTTCCACCTAAACCAAATTCATCTAAATTAGTTGTTGCAACTAATTTAGCTCCGGAGTTAAATAATTTTTCTAATATTGTTGCATTATAACTAGGATTAAAATCTTTTAAAATGTTTGATGAAGCATCTGTTGAATCAAATTTTTTAGCATAATTGTTTTTTAAAGTAAAAACAACATCATTTAATAATCCATTATTTAAATTGTTATCATATTCAAAAACAGATGCTACTGCATTATTTTTATCATTTTTTAATTCTTCTTGAGCATTTTTAAAATTACCAATATTTATAAATTTCATTATTTTAAAATCCTTTTTATTAATACATAATTTGAATCTTTTTCTGTTGCATTATCTAATATAGATTCTTTGTCTAAAAGAATTGAAGTGTCAAATTCATCTTCTCTTAAAAAATTTATTGGTTCTGAAATTCTTACTAAAGGTTCTACTTTGGAAACATCTATTTGTTTAAATTTTTCTAAATTTTTTTCAATTAAATCATATTCTTCTTTTAAAAAATCTAAAACTTCTTTTGTTGGTTCAATATAAATTTTATTGGCCATTTTTATAAAATCTTTTTCATTTAGTTTTGCCATAAAACAAACCTCATAAATTAAATGTAATTTTTAATTTATTATATAAATTATTCTTCTTTTTTATTAGAATCCATATTCAATAATGTATTTGTATCTACTAAAGGGTCTGAAATTTCTTGTTCAATATTTTGTTTTTGTTGAAGTTTTTCCATTTTATTTTTAAATTTAATTTTAATTTTTTCTTTTGCTAATTTTTCTTCTAATAAATGTTTTAATTCATCCAAAGAAATTTCTTTACTATCAAATGCTAAATCTTCTATTTCAATTGCTATTTTACCTTTTAAAATTGCAAAATTACGATTTAGATCGTTGATTTTCTTAATATTTTGATTTTGTTTTATTGCAAAAGTAACTATCATTGGTATTTCGATTATTAAAAATAGCAAAATAAAAATTAATATTCAAAATTGACCATCTATACCAAAAAGTTTTTCTGATATAACAATAAAAAAGTTATATTCTAAATAATAAAAATTAGGTTTAAAAATTTCAATCAAACCAATAATAAATAAATATAATGAAATTGTAAAAAAGAATAAATTAGAAATCAATCAACAAATAGTAGTTTTTATACCTATTTTTTTCTTCGAAAATGAAATTATTAAAAACAAAAAAGAAATAATTGAAATTATTAAAAAAAGAGTCGGAAAACCAATTAATGCTGGAATCGATATATTATTTTCAGAATATTCAACTATTTTTTTATATTGCATTTTGAACCTTTTTGCTTCAAATAAATTTAGTTAAAAAATTATATCACTAATTAGAAACTTGATTTTCATTGTTTTTTCATAATAAAAGGTAATATAAAAAATACATATAAATTAAATCTACATTTTCTTATAAATTGTTTTTTAAAATCAATAGGTTTTTGTTTTTTATATTCATACTTTGTTTTAACTTCAATAAAATTAGGTCGCTTATATAAAAGATAAATCAAATTTTGTGGATACATGTTGTATTGAAAAGCTTCTTTGATATAACTTAAAGAAGATTTATTATAAATTTTAAATCTGCTATATGGATCAACAATTTTTATTTTTAACAACAAATAAATAAAAAGTTTTTTCTTCTTTTTAGATTTTATATTTTTATATCTTGATGCAAAAACAATCGAGTTTTGAAAATTATATTCTTTATTTACATCATTTAATCTTTTTATTTCATTTAAGTCTATTTTTTCAATTTCGCCAAATTCAATTACTAACGAATATTTTAATGGACTAATAAATTCAAAACCGGTTTTTAACGCCTCATAATAACCTGGATCATAAGTTAATTCAATATTTAATAAATTATTAAACTTCAAAATTTTGTTTGTTCTATCTTGAGATAATCGACTAACAAAAT
>JAFWJI010000102.1 GCA_017511585.1 Mycoplasmataceae bacterium | reverse complement strand
TCATATTGATAATCATATAAATTTGAAAGTAAAAATCTTATTGTGTTTCTTATTTTTCGATATAGTTCAGAATTTTGATTAATGATATTTTGTGAAATAGAAATATCATTTGAATATTCACTATTAGAAGCTCATAGTCTTAAAATTTCAGCTCCATAATTATTAACTATTTCTAATGGATCGATTCCATTATTTGCTGATTTAGACATTTTTCTACCTTTTTCATCAACGACAAATCCATGAGATAAAAGTTCTTTAAAAGGTGCTTTGTTTAAATAAGCAACTGAATTAATTAAAGAAGAATTAAATCATCCACGATATTGATCATTTCCTTCAAAATATAGATCATAAGGAGCTTCTATATTTTCATCAAATTTAACTCCTAAAAAAGAAGTTCCTGAATCAAATCAAACATCCATAATATCGTTTTCTTTTGTTCAATTTTTATTTCTATATTTTTCTGGAAGTAATTGATCACAATCTTTTTCATATCAAATATTAGAACCATGTTTTTCAATTAAATTTATTACATGATCAAATATTTGTTCATCAATTACTGGATTTTTATTTTCATCATAAAATACAATTATTGGAACTCCCCATATTCTTTGTCTAGAAATTGTTCAATCATCTCTATTTTCAATCATATTAAACAATCTTTTATATCCTCAATTAGAGTAAAATTTAACATCTTTTAATTCTTTTAAAATTTGACTTTTAATTTTACTAATTGAAACAAATCATTGAGGAGTACCTCTAAATATAATTGGTTTTTTAGTTCTTCAATCATGAGGATATTGGTGTTTGATAAAGTTTAGTTTTAATAAATAATTATTTTCTTCTAAAAATTTGCCAATTTCTTTGTTTGCATCTTCATAAAATAAACCTTTATATTCAAAGCCTTGTTCATTTATTGTTCCATCATCTTCTACATGCATAATCATTTTTAGATTATTTTTTTTACCAATTAAAAAATCATCCTCACCAAATAAAGGAGCAATATGAACTAAACCAGATCCAGAATCAAGATTTATGTGATGACCTTCAACAACTAAACAATCATTTTTATTAATGATAGATTGATATTCAATACCAATAAGTTGTTCACCTTTAAAAGTGTTTACAATTTTAAAATCATCATTTCATTGAAAAGTTTTTGATAATTGATCAATTAATTGATGAGCAACTATATATCTTTGATTTTGATATTCAATTAATGAATAATCAAAATTTTTATTAACTGCAATAGCTGAATTTGCTATCAATGTTCAAGGAGTTGTAGTTCAAATAACAAGATAATCATTTTCTTTAACGATATTATTTGCTTTTTTTATTGGAAATTTAACAAAAATTGATGGAGAAACATGATCATAATATTCTACTTCAGCATCTGCTAAAGCAGATTGTGATGAACAAGATCAATAAACAGGTTTTAGTCCTTTATAAATTAATCCATCTAAACACATTTTTTTAAATACTTTTAATTGTTTAACTTCAAAATCTTTATCTAAAGTTTTGTAGATTTTACTAAAATCACTTAAAAGTTGTAATTGTAAAAATTGTTTCTTTTGAATTTCAATTTGTTCTTGGGCATAAAGACTAGCTTTTTGTCTTAATTCTAATATTGATATTTGTTTATGATTAATTTTCATTTGAGAAAGAATTTTGTTTTCAATTGGTAAACCATGAGTATCTCATCCAGGAATAAAAGGTGTATAAAAATTATTAATTGATTTATATCTAATGATAATGTCTTTTAGAATTTTATTTAAAGCATGTCCAGCATGCAAAGAACCGTTAGCATATGGTGGACCATCATGTAATATAAATGGTTTTTTATTTTTATTTTTTTCTAAAACTTGTTTATAAATTTTTGTTTCATTTCATTTTTTTCTATATTGAATTTCTTTGTTTACCAAATCTGCTTTCATTGGAAAATCTGTTTTTGGCATATTCAGAGTTAATTTATAATTTTTTGTTTCCATAAAATGATTAGTTTTCTTTCTTAAATTAATGTAATTATATTATATTTATATATACTTTATTACTAGCAACTACTCTTAATATTGTCATTGAATTTTTATTAAAAAAATAAAAATATAGTATGATTTTATAACTTAAATCATCAATGATTTAAGTATTATAAATATTTAAAAAAGGTAAGGTATAAAAATAATAATGACATATGATGTTTTAATTGTAGGTGGTGGAATAATTGGTGCTTCTATTGCCTATGAATTGTCTAAATATAATTTAAAAATGATTTTATTAGAAAAAAACCCAGTTTTTGCTGATGAAACTTCAAAAGGTAATTCTGGAGTAATTCATGGTGGATTTGACCCAGATTCACATAAAATTGAAGCAAGATTAAATGTTTTAGGAAACAAACTTTGAAGAGAAGAAATATTTAAAGATCTTTTTTTTCCAAGAGCACAAGTTAATTCTTTAGTTTTAGCTTTTAATGAAGAAGAAATGAAACATATAAAAATGTTATATGAACGTGGATTAACAAATGGTGTTTTAGAACAAGATATGAAAATCTTAACTAAAGATGAAGTAATAGCACTTGAACCTAATGTTAATAAAGAAATATTTGGTGCATTGTTATGTACTAGTTCTTGAGCAATTGATCCAGTTAGAGCTACTTATGCATTTTTAGGAGCTGCTAAACAAAACGGATTAGAAACAAGAACAAATGCTGAAGTTGTTGGTATTAAAAAAGATCAAAATGACGAATTTGAAGTTAGTTTAAAATCTGGTGAAAAAATAAAATCAAAAATAATCATTAATGCAGCAGGACATTATGCAGATGAAATTGCTAAATTAGCAGGTTATCCAGATTTTAAACAAACAACTAGAAGAGGTCAATATAGAATTTTATCTAGAGAACAACAAGGGATTGTAAAAAATATTTGTTTCATGGTTCCTACAATTCATGGTAAAGGAGTTGTTGTTGCGCCGATGTTAGATGGACGTGTTTTGGTTGGTCCAACTGCTGAAAATGGAGTAGATAAAAAAGATACTAGATTAGTTACTTCTGAAATGTGAGACTACATTGGAAAAATAGGTACAAAAATAATTCCTTCAATAAATTTAGATAAAACTGAAATTTCTTTAGCTGGTTCAAGACCTATTGATATAGAAACAAATGATTTTATTATTAAACCAGCTAAAGAAAATAAAAAATTTATCAATGCAGCAGGAATGCAATCACCAGCAATTGCTTCTGCACCAGCAATTGCTTTAGAAATTGCGCAATTAGTTAAAGAAACAGGAATAAAATTTGAAAAAAAATCTAATTTTAATCCTAAATATAATATTGAATTTTAGTTTTATTTAATTTTCAAAAAGAAGTTTTATAAAGGGTATAAGAGATTATGAAAGATAAATACATTATTACATTGGATTCTGGAACAACTTCTTGTCGTTCTATAGTAGTTAATAAAAAAGGACAAATTGTTGAAATTAGCCAAACTGAATTTACACAATATTTTCCACAATCAGGTTGAGTTGAACATGATGCATTAGAAATTTGAAACACACAACTTTCAACAATGCAATCAGTTAAAAACAAAGCAAAAATTAAATCAAATGATATTGCTGCAGTTGGTATTACAAACCAAAGAGAAACAGTTGTTTTATGAGATAAAGAAACAGGATTACCAGTTTACAATGCTATCGTTTGACAAGATAGAAGAACTTCAGAATATTGTGAAGAATTAATTTCTAAAGGTTATGAAAAAATGATTCATGAAAAAACAGGATTAATTTTAAATCCATATTTTAGTGCAACTAAAATAAGATGAATCTTAAAAAATTGTGACGATGCAAAAAGAAAATTAAAAGAAAAAAGATTATTAGCAGGAACAATTGATACATGACTTATTTGAAAATTAACTCAAGGTAAAGTGCACGCAACTGATGTTTCAAATGCTTCAAGAACATTACTTTTCAACATTAATACATTAGATTGAGATCAAGAAATTTTAGATTTATTTGAAATACCAAGAGAAATTCTTCCAGAAGTTAAATCTTCATCTGATGATTTTGGAACAATTTTCCCTCAACACTGATCAAGTAATGCAACAGGAGTTGTTCCAATTACTGGAGTAATAGGTGATCAACAATCAGCTTTATTTGGTCAATTATGTATTAAAGAAGGAATGGTTAAAAATACATATGGAACAGGGTGTTTTACATTAGTTAATACTGGGAATAAACCAATTAAATCAAAAAATAGATTGTTAACAACAATTGCATGAAAAATCAAAAATGAACCAGTTCAATATGCTTTAGAAGGTTCGGTTTTTATTGCAGGAGCTGCAATTAAATGATTAAGAGATAGTTTAAGAATGATTTATGAATCATCAGAGGTTGATTACTATTGTTCAATTACAAAAGATGACCAATCAGTTTATGTTGTTCCTTCATTTACAGGATTAGGTGCTCCATATTGAGATTCATATTCAAGAGGGGCAATTTTTGGTCTTGAAAGAGGAACAAAAAGAGAACACATTGTTAAAGCAACAGTAGAAGCAATTGCTTACCAATCAAATGATTTAATATCAGCTATGGAAAATGATATGGGTAAAAAAATTGCTTTATTAAGAGTTGATGGAGGAGCTGCAAATTCAAATTATTTAATGCAATTCCAATCTTCAATTTCTAATGTAAAAATTGAAAGACCAGAAATTATTGAAACAACCGCTTTAGGTGCAACATATATGGCCGGACTATATGTTGGTTATTGAAAAAATATTAAAGAAATTGAAAAAAATAATAAAATAAATAAGGTATTTGAACCAAATATCGATA
>JAFWJI010000101.1 GCA_017511585.1 Mycoplasmataceae bacterium | reverse complement strand
CATTAGAATTTGGAATAAGGTTATCTTTAATAAATGAATAAGCATATTCCATAACTTCTTTATTTATTTGATAAAAAGAATGTAACCCAATTCTAAATTTAAAACCCAATAATGAATCGCTAGTATATAAGCGATCTTTTTTAGTTCCACTAATTAAAGTATCTAATTTTCTATAAATAATTTTACCTTTTCTATTTTTATCTCAAGTTATATCTGATAATAAAAAATCTTCTACATCAATTGGTTTGTTTGTATTTTTTTGATATAAATAACCATCATGAACCACTATTTTATTACGATATTTAATTTTTTTATTCCCAGAAAATCATTGAATTTTATTAATATCTAAATCATAATTTGCAATCATTTTAAAATCATTTATAACTCTATTGATTTTAAAATTTTTTTGTTCTTCTTGATCCATATGAATCAAATCATAGCCACCTATTAAATGAGCATTGCAAATATTATGATAAACTCTATGTTTTGAAGGTTTTAAAACTTTAATTAATTTACCTAAGCCATAAGTTTTAAACTCTTTTAAAATTTCATAACTTATTTGCTCATTTAATATTGCTCCATAAATATAAATTGGTTTTTCATTATGAAAAACTACTGCTTCACCATATTGATTATAAAAAGTAACAACACCTACATATGTATTCATTTAAATAAGACCTTTATCTAACAATTGTTTTCTTAAATAATCTGCTTTTTCAAAATTTTTGTTTTTTAATTCGATTTGTCATGTTTGATAAATATTTATATCTTCTTTAGTTATTTTATTTTCTACACAAGTAAAACCTAAAAAAGATATTAATCAAAATAATTCTAATGCAATGTTTTGATTTTTACTACTATTAAAATCTTTAATAACTTGATTTAATTTTTTATAAATTGTAGAAAACTTGCCTTGAGATAAATTAACAATCATTTCTTGATCTATAAAATTAGAACTAGAATCTACTAAATCATTTAATAAGACAAAATTAACTATTTTATTAATTTGATTATTTTTTTTAATTAAAGAATCAATCATTTGATCATTTAATTCAATTGTTGAATTAATAGAAGAAGATAAAATCATTAAACGAAAAAGATCGGAGCAATTAGTTTTATCTTTATATTTATTTAAAAAATCATCAGCATAAACAATATTTCCTAAAGATTTGGACATCTTTTGGTTTTTATAATTAATAATACCAACATGTATTCAATTAGAACAAATTGATTTATTAGTTAATGCTTTAAATTGTGCATTTTCATTTTCATGATGAGGGAATTTTAAATCAATACCACCACCATGAATTAATAAACTTTTACCTTTTGTTTTTTCATAAATAAAAGCCGCACATTCAGTATGTCAACCTGGTCTTCCAAGACCTAAAGTTGTGTCTCACACCTTCCCTTTGGTTTTATTTTTTCAAACAACAAAATCATATGGATTTTCTTTTTTATCATCTAAATCTTTTTTATTTTTTAGATAATCTAATAAATTATTAGATATTTCACCATAAGTTGATATTTTATTTGTTCTAAAATAATATGAATTATTTGATTCATAAACATAATCTAAATCAATTAATTTTTGAATAAAATCTTGAATTTGGTTTATTTTTTCTGAAACTCTTGGAAAAAAATCAACCGTTGTTACATTATATTCTTTCAACATTTGGAAATAAAAATCAGTATATTTATTTGCAATTAGTTCTTCTAATATATTTTCCTTTTGAGCTTGATTGATGATTTTATCATCAATATCTGTAATATTGTGAATAAATTCAATATTATTATTTAAATATTTTAATCCTCTTAAAATTAAATCAAAAGTAACTATTGGCCTCATATTGCCAATATGAACCTTGTTATATACTGTTGGGCCACATAAATAAATAAAATCTTTTTCCATATTAATAATTAGCGCTTGTTACAATACCAGTATCTACTGAACCTTTTTTAACATATTGTTTATATAGATTTACTAAATCATCAGAAGATCTTATTGCTCCATCAAAAACGACTTCTCCCCCATCTAATATGGTACATTGGTTAGCATATTTACCAATTTCATCCAAAATGTGTGAAGATATAAAAATTGCTTTACCTTGTTTTTGTAAATTAACTAAACTATCAAATAAATCATGTCTTGCTATAGGATCTAAATTAGCAGCAGGTTCATCCATTATTAATATTTTTGGATCATGAATTAAAGATTGGGCTAATAACACTCTTTTTTTCTGACCGGATGAGAAATTATATGGTTTTTTGTTTTTTAATGATTCCAATTTTAAGTCTCTTAAAATAGTATTAACTTTCTTTTTAGATTCTGAAGAACTTAAACCCGATAAACGAGTCATTACATATAAATAATCTTTTAAAATCATTTTTTTAGGAAATTTAGCATCTTCTGGAATATAACCAATTATCTTTTTAACTTCCAAGTGATCATTTGGTTTTCCATTAATTAAAATTTGACCACTAAACTTATATTTAGAATATGCACCAATTATTGATTTAATAGTTGTTGTTTTACCAGCTCCATTAGCTCCAATAAATGCATGAAATCTACCTTCATAAATATTAAAAGAAATATTGTTTATGGCAGATTTTTCTCTTCCTTTATAGTGTTTAGTTAAATTTTTTATTTCAACAATTGGTTTTTGATTAGATAAATCTATTGTTTGACTTTGGATTATTGGTGCTTGATTAATTTGACTAACTTGATTAACATTAATATTGTTATTACTATTAAAATTGTTTGATTGAACTGGAGTTTCATTTGTTGAATCTAAAATTAAATTTACTTCTTCTTTAAATTGTTCTCAATTAATTTTGTTTCTATCTTTTAAATCCATTAATTGTTTTATTTTTTCTTTCATAAATTATTTAAAATCCCTTCTTTCATAAGTGTAATAACTTAAACCAATAAGTAGTATTGCTAAAATTGATCACATTGTACCTAGAGCTCAAGCAGGATTCATTTTAATAGTATTAAAGTTTGTATAATATACTCCTTCGTTAGATTTTTTAAAATGTTCCGAATTATTTTTAATAACCCCTATTTCATTATAATAAGAATATTCATCTAATGTTATTTGATTAATAAAAGTAGACATGCCAAAACTTAAATTAAATCCAGTCATACTAGTTAAAGCAGATAATGGATTAATATAATTAAAAACAATTAAAGCATTATTTCCTTTAATTGTTTTTCCTTTTAAAGATTCATACAATAAATCAAATATTGTTTTTGCAAATTTATCTTTATCAATTATTAAATCTCCATTATCATCTTTATTTATTGTAATAAGGTGTTTTTCTAGTTCGTCACCATTTATTAATTCATTTTTATCATCATATTGAGGTTTAATTGTATAAAGATAAATATGATCAAAAACTAATGTGTTGCTATTTACAACAGAAAAAATATATGGTGCTTCCACTTGGTTGTAATTATCTTTTGCTTTTGTTAAATTTTTATAATCAACATATTTAATATTATCTAT
>JAFWJI010000100.1 GCA_017511585.1 Mycoplasmataceae bacterium | reverse complement strand
TAATAATTTTTGTAATAATAAAATAATGAAATTTACAGAAGTAAAAAATTTAAAAAAAGAATTATTAAAATCATTAAAAGAAATTAATTTCACTAATATGACTTTAATTCAAGAAAAAACTATCCCTTTTGCTTTGGAAAATATAGATATTATTGGACAAGCGCAAACAGGAACAGGAAAGACTGGTGCATTTGGAATTCCGATTCTAAATCTTTTAAATTCTTCTTCAAAATATATTGAACATTTAATTTTAGTTCCAACTAGAGAATTGGCAAATCAAATATATGATCAATTATTAAAAATAGGAAAATATTTAAATCCTAAAATTTCTATTATTGTAGGTGGTGTTTCTTATCAAAAACAATTTAAAGAATTATCAGAAAAACCAAATATATTAATTGGTACTCCAGGAAGAATTAAAGAACATTTACAAAACAAAAAAATTAAATTAACTAATGTCAAAACTTTTACATTAGATGAAGCTGATGAATTATTGAATATGGGTTTTTTAGAAGATATAAATGAAATTATTTCTTATCTACCAGAACAAAGACAAAATTTCTTTTTCACAGCAACTTTTAATGACAAAATAAAAAAAATAGCTAAAAAAATAGTTAATGATAATCACAAAAATATTCAAATATCATCAGGACTAACTACTTCCAACAATATAAACCAAGAATATATAATTGTTAAAGAAAAAAACAAATTAAGAACATTAATAAAATTATTAGAATTTCATAGACCTAAATCTATAATTATTTTTGGTCGTACTAAAAAAAGAGTAGATGAATTAATTGAAGCTTTAAAATCTATGAATTTCAATTCTGTAGGAATACATGGAGATATTCAACAAAAAGATAGAACTTTTATTATGAACCAATTTAAAGCTGGTAAAAAAAATATTTTAGTTGCAACTGATGTTGTGGCTAGAGGAATTGATATTTCACACGTTGAATGAATTATAAATTTTGATCTACCACAAGAAATCGAAAGTTATACTCATCGGATTGGACGTGTTGGTAGAAATGGTCAAAATGGATATTCTATATCTTTTGTAAAAATTGATGAATTAGAACATTTAAAAGAAATCGAATTAAAAACTAAATCAAAAATCAAAAAAATAGAACTTCCATCTAATGAAGATGCTTATAAAAAATGAAGAAATTTTATTGATCAAGATTTTAAATTGATTATAGATAAATGGAAAAATAATGATGAAAATCCAACATATTTAGAAGATGATTTAATGGAAAAATATGATCATAAAGAAATGGCAATAATAATTTCAAATTTTCTTTTAGATAAAAAAAATAAATATAAAAAACTAAATTTATCTCCAGAACCATCAGTCATTTTAAAAAATAATGCAAAAAAAAGAAATATCAAAAAAAGAATAAATAGTTTTATTAAAAATAAAAACCAAAATGTAAAAAGAAATAAATAAAAACCCTTTTCAGGGTTTTTATTTAAAGCAAATCAATTAATAAATTATTTTACTTTATTTATTCAATCTCAATCCATATCTTCATAATCAAGAATAACTGGTAATCCACATGCTGCTTGCATTGCTTTTGAATACTCAACATCACCATATCTACCAACAGCACCTTCAATTTTTAATTGTTCATTCATTTGTCTGTATCCACCCTCTAAATCAATTATTGGGGCTTTTCTATTATCTAATGTATTAGAATATTCTGGTTGATTAATAAACATTAATTGAGTACCTTTTGGAATTGTTAAATCTCTAATTTTTATATTAAAGTTATTTAAATAAACTCTAAATTGTGTTGGTTGAATATAAGTTTGTTCACCTTCTAAAGCAACAATTCTGTGACCTTCATTTTTAACATCATCAAAAACAAAACCTTCTTCTTTTATCTCCATAGCATATGTTCTTGAATTAAAATGATATACTCAATCATTAATTTTCGCTGGACCAAAATAAGCTTTAAAAGTAATTGCTGAATCTTGGGTTAATTCTTTTGCTCAATCACTATCTTCTGATGGCATTTGGATCATATATTGATCACCTTCAACATGGTAAACACCTAATGATCATGCTTCATTGTTATTAACATAAACTCTTAAATCAGTTAAAGTTAAATTACTTTTATCATTCATTTGAACTTTGAAATAAACTTTATCATCAAATGAGGCTAAAACTTTATTATACAATTCTCCATTGGTATTTTCAAAGTAGAAACTTGCTTTACCTTTTGATTCTTCATTTAATTTTTCAAATGATAATTCAAATTTTCTAAAACTTTCTTCAGTTGGTTTATTAGTTACAACTGGCGGTAATTTTTCTTCTTGTTTATTTGTAATAATTGGATTTTTAATATCTTTAGTTTCAATAGTATTAATAATAGTATTATTTACTTTTGAACCTTTGTTTTTTAATACACTAGGTACAATTGCTGCTGTTGCTGCTATTGCTCCTGTAGCTAAAACGGAACTTAAAATTATAACTTTATTTTTCTTTTTCATAATTTTTCCTCCTACCTATATTATAAATCCAAAAGACAAAAAATGAAAAAAATTAAGTTATATACTTAACTTCTTAAATCTATAAAAATGAATAATATAAGTATACAAAATATATAATTTATTTTTAAAATTATGATCAAATTATTAAATGATGAAATCTTTATAACAACTACAGATACAATAATTGGTATTGGTGGTAAGGTTAATGAAGTTGTAAAAGAAAAAATTTATAAAATAAAAAATAGAGACAAAAATAAGCCTCTTGTAATAGTTGTTTCTTCTATTGAACAATTATCAAAAATGGAAGATTTAAAAGAAAATGATATGTATTACATCAATAAATATTGACCTGGCAATGTTACATTGATAATAAATGGAAAAGGTTATCGGATGCCTAAAAATGAAAAACTATTAGAATTTATAAAAAAAGAAGGTCCTCTTTATCTAACTTCAGCTAATATTTCTAATCAAGAAGTAGTTAAAAACATTGATGAAGCTAAAATTTTATTTCCAAATTTAAAATATTTTGATTTTGGAAAAGGGACAGGAACACCTTCAACAATTATTGATACTAAAAATGGAAGGAAACTAAGATAATTATGAAAGAAAAAATATATTTAAGTAGCGATCATGCTGGATGCAAATTAAAAAATAATGTTAAAAAATATTTAGAAGATAAAGGATATGAAATTGTTGATTTAGGAACAAATAATGAAACCGAATCAGTATCATATGCTGAATTTGGAAAAAAATTGGCAGAAAGTGTTTTGAATACTCCTAATTCATATGGCATTGGTTTTTGTGGGACTGGTTTAGGAATTTCTTATAGTGTAAATAGATACAAAGGAATTAGAGGTGCTAGAGTAACATCTGTTGAAGATGCTGAATTAGCAAAAAAACATAATAATGCAAATATATTGTTATTAGGTGGTAGACAAATGTCTAAATTCAAAACCAAAAGAATTATTAATAAATTTTTTTCTACTGAATATGAAGGTGGTAGACATCAAAATAGAATTGATGAATTAGATAAATAATTTATTATATTAATATATAATTATATCCGAGGATTTACTCCTTGACATTTATATGTCCAAAGACCATAAGGAGGTCAACAATATGTCAAATTATGAAATTATGTTGATTCTTGATCCAAATTCAGATGAAAAAATTATATTTGAACTTGCTAAATCTACTTTCAAATCTGAAGCAAAAATTGAAAAGTTAGAAAGAACAGAATTAGCTTATGAGATCAATAAATCAAAAACTGCATTATATTTTTTAGTTAATGTTCAATGTTCAGGACAAGAAATTAATGAATTTACAAGAAAAGTTAATATAACAAAAAATATTTGAAGAATATTAAGTATAAATTTAAGTACTGAAAAAGGATTGAATAGAAAAGTTAAACCTAAAAAATTCAAAAAAAATATTAATTTTTCTAAAAAACCTAGAGAAAATAATAAAAATCCAAGAAATGAAAAAGTTAATACAAATCCTAAGCAATCAACAAATAATATAGAAAAAGTATCAACCGAAGAAAATAAATAATGAATTTAAATAAAGTTATTTTAATTGGAAGAATTGCTAGTGATATATTAATGAATGAATCTAAAAATGGTATTCAATTTGCAAGATTTAATCTAGCTATTACTAGAGATAATTTTTCAAACGATAAAAATGAAGTAACAGATTTTATTTCTATCGTTGCTTTTAGAAATAATGCAACTTTTTTATCTAAGTTTTTCAACAAAGGTGATTTAATAAGTGTTGTCGGTTCACTTCAATCATCACAATACACTTCAAAAAATGGAGATATTGTATCTTCAGTAAATGTAATTATAGATCAAATTAAATCTTTAGAATCTAGAGCTATAACACAAGCAAGAGCTGAAAAAAATAATATGGAAAACAATAATAAAAATATAGAGACAAAAAGTAAAGAAGAGATTATTAATAACGAAGAAAATAATCCTTGAGAATTAGAATTTTAGGAGTAGTTTATGAAAAATATTATTAATAAAAAGAAAAAGAAAAGATAAAATTTTAAAAGAAGACCATGTATGTTTTGTATAGAAAAAATGGAATATGTTGATTATAAAAACATAGAAGTTATTTCTAAATTTATTAATACTCATGGAAAAATTTTACCTTCAAGAGTTACTGGTGCATGTGCAAGACATCAAAGAGCTTTAAGTACAGCAATTAAAAGAGCAAGAATAATGGCTTTAATTCCTTTCTTAACAGAAAGAATCAGAAGATAAATTGAACTTAAAAAAAATAAAAATTAAAACCTCAATACAAAAAAGTATTGAGGTTTTTTAAATAGCATCTTAAAGATATTTGGCGCGCTTGAGAGGACTCGAACCCCTAACCTTTTGGGCCGTAACCAAACACTCTGTCCAATTGAGCTACAAGCGCATGGAGGCACCAACCGGATTCGAACCGGTAATCAGGGTGTTGCAGACCCATGCCTTGGCCGTTTGGCTATGGTGCCATAATAAAAAATTTTATTTTTATACAATTTTGAAAATTATATAACTTAAATCAAAATAAAAATAAATATTTATCTTTTATTCTCTATAATTTGGCCTTTTAAAATTTTTGCCAATCCAGAATTTTTATGTTTAGGGCCAATATGGGTTGCTATTTCTAATAATTTTTTAGAACCATCTTTCATAGCTATTAATGCTCCAACTTTATTAATTGTCGTAGTATCATTTTCGCTATCACCAATATGTATTGTATTTTTTATATTTACACCTAATAAATTCGAAACAAATATAGCGCCTTCGCCCTTATTTGCTGTCTTATAAGTTATTTCAATTATCTTATCTCTTCCTGATGTTTTTGCAGAAATGTCATCTACATTTTTAGAAATATTATTAGATACTAATCAATTTTTTTTAGAACTTAAAAGACCTAAAACAACTACTTTATTTACTATATTATTTCTAATATTAAATTTAGATATTTTTTTTCATTTTCTAAATCATAAAAGCCTTAAAGGAGCTCATATTCAATGATTTGAATAAATAACAAATTGCGAATTTATAATAAAACCCAATCTATTATTTTTAACAATTTTAACTATAGATTCAACTTGATCATCAGATAATTTGATATTTAATAAATTATTACCATTTTTATCAACAATTATTGCACCATTTTGACAAATAGCATATTGAATATTTAAAATTTTCATTCATTTTTTTACTTTATCACTATATGATCTACCTGTTGAAATAATAATAGGTATTTTTTGTTGTTGAATTTGTTTTATTGCTTCAATATTTTGTTTACTAGGCTTTTTGGTAAGTTTATCAAAAAAAGTTCCATCTAAATCAAGAAAAATAGCCTCAACATTAAACTGTCTATCTTTAGTATTTATAATCATAAATTTACATCTTATCTATTATTTTTTTTCATTCCTCAATTGGTTGATATCCTATAACTTTATGTTTAACTTCTGAATCTTTTATTAATAAAATTGTAGGTGTTGAATTAACTTTATTTTTCGCAGCTAATTCTTGTTGTTCAAAAACATTAATCTTAGCTACAGAACATATATTTTCTTTTACTAATTGTTCAAGTATAGGTTCTAACATTAAACAAGGAGGACAAACCGGAGATGAAAAATCGACAATCAAAACTCCTTTATTGGTTTTTATAATTTTTTCTAATTCTTCTTCAGAATTAATTTCATAAAATTGTTTATTCATACAAAACCACCTAACTACTTAATTTAATTATACATTAATATAAAAACTAATATGATTTTGCAAAGATAACAAAATGAGAAGTTTCTTGACCAGTTAAAATACAAATATCAACTGATTTTGGCGGATTTATTTCCAAAGGAATACATCTAGCTGTTGCAAATGTTTCTTCTTTTATTTTTTCTTCT
>JAFWJI010000099.1 GCA_017511585.1 Mycoplasmataceae bacterium | reverse complement strand
AGAAAAATAATTTCAGAAAAATTTAATTCAAAAGTTCATTTAGTTTTAAGTGTAAAAGTTAATAAAGATTGAATCAATAATGAAAAACAAATTAAAAAATTAGGATATTAATAAGAAAAAAAGATAAAAAAATTATTGTGATTGATGATTATGATTTTGCTCCAAAAAAATTTATTGATTTGTTAAGGATAAATTGATTTAATTTTTTTCGTGTTATTTTCTTTAACTTTAAAAATGAAAAAATAATTAATATTTTCTTCATTTTGTTTTTTTATTTTCATTATTATTTTGTGCATTTAGAAGACCAAAGATTTTAGTAACATTACTAATTTCTCCTACTATAGTTAATTCATCCCCTAAATTCAAGACAAAATCAGCAGTTGGTAAGAAAGATTCATTTGCTCTTTTTACTAAAATAATACTTACATTAAATCTATTAAATTGCAAGTTTTTCAATGGAATATTAGTAAATTTATCATCTAAAAGTTGGGTCGAACCAATAACAAAACCATCTCCTAATTCTGTTAAAGATCTTGAAAATTTAATGAAGTTAGAATTAGTTGCAATTAAAGCGGTTCTTGTCCCAGATTCTTTTTCTGGTCTAACAATTAAATTAACACCAATTTGCTTTAAAACACGGGCATGTCCATCTGAAGAAGCACGAGCAATTATGTGTTCAACATTAAGTTCTAATAATATAGCAACTATTTCGATGTTGTTTGGAGTTCCGACAATAACAGTTTCAATTTCATTAATTCCTAATTTTTGTAAAGTTTTTAAATCAGAAGCATCACCAATAATGGTAGTTATTAATGGAATGTTTGCATATTTAGATAATTCTTTTTCATCAAAATCAATTGCTAAAATAGGGATATCTTGATTTAATAATTCATCAATAACAGCAGAACCAAATCTACCCACTCCTATAATACAAATACTATTTTTATTGTTTTTTTTAAACATTAAAACCTCTTTATTTCAATAGTATTTTATAATAACTTTATCTATTTATATATAATTAACTAAATTATGAATAAGACTAAGAAGAAAAAGCTGTTTAAACAAATAAAAAAATTTTTTTTAAATATGTCTAATTTTCAAATAATTTTTATTGTTTATTTGTTTGTAACTTTATCTGCTGGTTTATTACTTTTATTACCAATTTCTCAACAAGAAAATCAAAATGTCAAATTTATTGATGCATTATTTACTGCAGCGAGCGCATTTAGCGATACAGGCTTAACTACCCTTACTACAGTAACTACTTGGAGTGATTTTGGTCAGTTATTAATTTTGATTTTAATTTTATCTGGTGGAATTGGAATTTTTGCTCTTAAATTCTTTTTAATAAATGTTATTTTTAATAAATCAATTTCTATTAATTCAAGAAATGTTTTAGAAAAAGAAAGAGGAACAAATAGTTCTGGTGAATTAAAGAAGACAATTAAAGTATCAGTTTCATTTTTATTTATAACAATATTAATTGCAACAATGGTGTTGTGATTAATATTTTATTATGAAACTGGAGTCTTTAAATGAACTGACAATAATGGTCAAGTTCATGATTATACAAAATATGATCCTAAAGGAAGGGTTTGAATATCATTTAAATGCGCTTTTTTTCATGCAATAAGTGCAATTAACAATGCTGGATTTGATATATTATCAGATAGCTCATTAACTCCATATTATGGTGTATATTCAATCCAAATTGTATTTATTATATTGTTAATTATTGGCGGTATTGGTTTTCCAGTTATTTATGATGTTTTAAAATTTATTTCATATAAATTTAGAAAAAGAACAGATTTTAAATTTTCTCTTTTTTCAAAAGTTAGTTGTTTAACTTATTTGATAGTTTTTTTAATTGGTTTTGGTTTTGTTTTAATTTTTGAAATTGGAAATAAAAATGGAATTTGATGGACAAGTTCAACAAAAACTGGTTCTTATTCTAATAAAATGATGTGCATTATTTTTCATGTTTTTTCAACTAGAAATGCTGGTTTTACAACTTTAGATCCTAATACAACTAAATTTACTAATGCTTCTTTAGTTATATTTGCAATTATGATGTTCATTGGTTCTGCTCCTTCTTCTACAGCTGGAGGAATTAGAACAACAACATTAGCAATTATTGTTATGTCTGTTTGAAATAAAATGAGAGGAATTCAAGGGGTTAGAGCATTTAAAAGAAATGTTGATAATGAAACAATTTATTCTTCTTTTATGGTTTTTGTTCTTTCTATTTTTATTGTTTTAACAACGTCACTTATTTGTTTTACTTCTTTAGACACAATATGAGGAGAAGCAGATAGTGAAAAATTAAATTTTGCTGATATTTTTTATGATGTTTGTTCTGCTTTTGGAACAACAGGTCTTTCAACAGGATTAACTTCTTCATTAAATTTAATATCTAAATTAGCAATTATATTGACTATGTTTATTGGTCAATTAGGTATAAGTTCAACACTTCTTGTTTGAAAAAAAACAAATCCAAAAGACAATTTTTCATACATTCATGAAAACATTTTAATAGGATAGTTATATATTTTTAGAATTATCTTATGAATTTTAATTAATGTTTAATATGAAATAATACTCATTAATGGAACTTTTTTGGGTAATAACTATAGATTTTTAAGTTTTAATTTTTCTTTTTGCACTATTTTTTTGGCGATCAACCAAAAATGGATAAAAATAATTTATAATTTATTAAAAATTTGGAGTATTTAGGTTAGATAATGAGTATTATTTCATATTAAACATTAATTAAAATTCATAAGATAATTCTAAAAATATATAACTATCCTATTAAAATGTTTT
>JAFWJI010000098.1 GCA_017511585.1 Mycoplasmataceae bacterium | reverse complement strand
ATTATCTTTTGTATCTATATATTTTTCAACAAAAAATTCTATCTCTTCATTTAATAATTTTTGTTGATAATATTGATCTATTTTGATATATTCTATTCCATCAATCATTAATTTTTGCTTAACTTCTTTAATTTTTTTAATAATTTCTTTTTTAGTAGCTTCAGGATGAATTTTTATTTCTTTTAAAATGTCGGGGTATTTTATTATTTCAATAATTGTTTTTCTTGTTAAATCAGTTGCTTTTTCAATATCACTAACAATATCAATAAGTGGACCACTGTTGCTAATTTCTATTTTTTCAAAACGTTTATTTGATGTTTTAGTAGAAACTATTCCTTCTTTAGCAATATCTATATTATGAGTTTGTGAAACAATATGAGTTTTTTCTAATTGAGATAAACTTTCCATTATTTTGTTTTGACATTCATATGCTAATTCTTTTGAATTAATTGATATTTTATATATAGTTTTTTGTTTTATTTCATTTCACAAATTTTTAAATTCATCTGAAATTATTATTTCTTGTTTTACTTTATTTATTTTTCTTTTATTTCCGTCTTTTATAATTTTTGATAATTTTGAATAAGAATTTATTAATAAATCAATAATTTGGTTTGATTGATTTTGATCTAATTCAGGAAATTTGTTTTGAATTTGTTCAGGGCCAATATTTTCTTTTGGATTAAATCTATTATTTTTATCAATAAAGCTTTCTTGTTTTAAAAAATTAAAAATTTTTTTAGAAAGTTCTTGATCAATATTATTTATATTAGTAGAAAAATAAAGATCATTAATTATTCCAAATTTAATTCCATCTTCTTCCATTTCCCTTTGTAAACTATCAACAAATTGTTGATAAGTTTCATTAGTAATTACAGAAAGTTTATTAATATTTTCATCATGAATTCTTTCACCATCTTGATTAACACACAATCTTAAACCACGTCCAATTTCTTGTCTTTTTTTCATTTCACTTTTAGTTTCATTTAATGTACAAATTTGAAAAACATTTGGATTATCTCATCCTTCTTTTAATGCAGAATGAGAAAAAATAAAACATAATTGTTCATCAAAAGATATTAATTTTTCTTTATCTTTCATTATTTTGTCATATGTAGATGTATCATCTTTAGTATTACCTTGAGTATCTTTAAATCTTTTCTTTTTATCTATTGAAAAATATCCATCATGAATTTTAGATGCTAAATGTGTTATGTCATTTTTTGTAAAATCAAATAATTTTCTATATTCTTCATTTTTAGAAACTATATTAATAAATTGTTTTTGAAAAATTTCTGCATATTTTCCCGGTTTGGTTTTTCCATCTTCATCATATTCACGATAATTTTTTACTTTATCAATAAAAAATAAACTCAATACTTTTATATTGTGTTTTTTTAATTCTAATTGTTTTTTTAAATGTATTTCAATAGTTGTTTTAATTTGTGATTCTTTTAATTTTAAATCTAATATTTCATTGCCAATACCTAAAGAATACTCTTTACCATTAGATAATATTATTTTTTGATCTTTAAAATTAATATTGTCAATTTTTAAATTACTATATTCTTCTAATTTATTAGAAACCATATACAAATCGTCATTTGTATATACAAAAACTTCTTCTTTTTTTATTATTCCTGTTTTTTTGCTTTTTTTAATTTCAATTTTAGCTCTTTGATTTTTTTGATCTAAAGATATTAATTTAATATAACTATATTCAAATTCACTATTTTCAATTTCTTTTGATTCAACAATTATTTCTTTAACTAATTTTTGACTATATGATGCAAAAGAATCTAATTTATAAATTAAATGTTCGTCTTGACGTTCTTTAAAAGTTGCACTATATCTTAAAGTAAAAAGGGGGTTCAATTTTTTAATTGCTTCTATTCCTTTTTCTCCGCTTGAAGATTGTGGTTCGTCAATAATTAAAATTGGTCTAGTTTGTCTAATTAAATCTGAAGATGAATCACCAGATAAATCATCTCTATTTGAATAAAAAGTATTTTTATTAAATTTATTTATTTGATGAATATTTAAAATCATTATTTCAACACTATCATTATTTGCAAAATTTCAAACAGCTTGTCTAGACTGACCATCATATTCATAGTAGTTATAATTAATTGAAGGGAAAATTTGTTTAAAATGTGTTTTAGTAATTTCTAAACTTTTTAAAACTCCTTCTTTTATAGCAATAGAAGGAACAACAATAATAAATTTTTTAAAATCATATTTTTGATTTAATTCCAAAATAGTTTTTAAAAAAACATAAGTTTTACCAGTCCCTGTTTCCATTTCAATATCAAAAATAGGAGAATCAGAATTTATTTTGGTTTTCTTTAAATTATTTTCTTCTTGAATTTTATTTAAATTATCTTGGGTTATTTCTTCTGTTCAATTATTAGTTTGAATTCTGTTAGAAAAACCTTGAAATGTATCATTGAATAAATTAAAATTTTCTTGGGTTCTAGAAATTGAAAAAATTCCTGATTTAGTTTTAATCCCTTCAAATAAATTTATTACTGATTCTATAGCTTTATTTTGATGTGGCAAACTAGATTCAAATTGAAATTTCATTTATATCACCCAGATTTCTATTTTTAATTCTTTTCTACTATTTTCTTTTAATAAATCAATTGAATTAGAAAAATTAATTTTATCTTCATCATTTTTGAAATAATTATCTCTTAAAAAGATATTAATCATTTCTTGTTGATCAATAAAATCTTTAATTGTCTTAATTAAAGTATCATAATTATAATATTTTTCATTATTTATGGGTTCTAAAATAAATAATGATGTTTTTGATTCATTGAAATAAATCTTTTGTTGTTCAACTATTTTTGAATGAATAGGTTCATTTAAGGGTAATAATCCATGTTTTAAAATAAGTTCATAAATCAAATCTTCAACTTTTGTATCTTCTTTAATTTTATTTTCAATATCTAACATTTTTTGTTCTAAAACACTAATATCATCATCTGGATTTGCATCAAAAGTTTTAAAATTAGAATCTACTAATTTAAATGCTTTAAATCCAGATTCTTTATATTGATACATATCAATACTTCTTTTAATCCTTTCACAAGTAATATCAAAAATTGTTTGTAAATTTGGATCACTAGAATTTTCTATTTTTTCTGGGTATTGAACTAAAATATATT
>JAFWJI010000097.1 GCA_017511585.1 Mycoplasmataceae bacterium | reverse complement strand
AGAAAAACAAATAGATAATGCAGAAAAAAAACCAATTTTTCTTGCTTTATGTGGTTCCATTTATCTTCCTCCTTTTCAATTTGATAATAAAAATTAATCTTTTTTTCAATATGAAATTGAAAATTGAGTAACTAAAGTTATTACTAGTCCTACACAGCCAACTATTACTAAAACATCAGCAACATTGAAAGTTCCATTATCAAATCAAGGAGTAAAAATAATATCTCTAACTCATCCAAAAGTTAATCTATCTATAGTATTTCCTAATGCTCCTGCAAAAATACATCCAATAAATACACTATATCAAGTTGAATTAAAGAATAAAATGAAAACAATACATCCAATTAAAATAATTACATTAAAAAAAGTAACTAAAAGAACATTAATTGAAGTCGAAGGGAAAAATGTTAATCCCTCATTTATAACCGATCTTATTCCAATAATACCAAAATCATGTTGAACCGGACCATGTGTATATTGAATTCCTGGTTCTTCTAAATTATCAGGATTTTTAAATAAAAATTGTTTTGTTAATAAATCAAAAACTAACATTAAAATAGCTACAGCAAAAAAAACACAATAATTAATTATTATTTTCTTTTTGTTATTGTCTACGTAGTCAATAAAATTATTTCAATGATGTCTTAGTTTCATAATTCAAAATATTATATATAAAAATCTTTATTCCTCATTAATTATTTCTAAATTATTGTAAGGAAATTCAACTGGCACTTTTCTTCCAAAAGTTATTATTTCAACTACAGCTATCAAATTTTCAAAATTTGTTTCAATAATAACACCTTTTTCATTTTTGAAAGAACCTTCTTTAATTTTTACAACAACACCTTCTTGATAAGGGTTTTTGTATTCTAATGAATTAAATTCAGATATTTTTTCTTGTTGTTTTTTCAACATTTTTTCAAATTGCCTTGCAGAAACAGGTGTTGGTTTTGAACCTCCACCAGAAGAACCAACTAATCCTGTAATAAATTCTGTGTTACGAACTAAAAATCAAGCTTCATCAGTCATTACCATTTTGATAAAAATATAACCTTTATATAAATTTTCTTCTTTTGTTTTGTAATCTTTTCCTTGAGCTTTTTTAATTGATTCTTTAGAAGAAATTGTTGGTATTCAAAATACTTTGATTTCATCAAATAAATCTTTCATATTTTCAGCTTCAATTTTATTTTTTAAACTTTCAATAATTTTCTTTTCTTTACCTGTAATAATTGAAATCATATATCATTCTTTTTTCATAAAATACTAACTCCGCAACAATTATAAAATTATTTTTCTTCTTTATGAATTGTATGTAAAAAACATTGCTTACAAAACTTTTTTTTGATCAATCTTTTATCAACTGAAGATTTATTTTCATAATAATTCTTACTATGACATTCTTGACAAGCTAATGTTACTTTTTTCTTCATAATTTTAAATTTAGAATTAAATTATATATCAAATTATTTTTTTAGAAATGGTTTTAAATAAATTCCGGTTAAAGATTTTTCATTTTTAATAATTTCTTCAGGAGATCCACATGCAACTAATTGACCACCTTTATTACCTCCTTGAGGTCCTAAATCAATTATATAATCTGAACATTTAATAACATCTAAGTTATGTTCAATAACAACTACAGTATCACCACCATCAACAATTCTATTTAAAATATTTAATAAATTTTGAATATCATACGAATGCAATCCTGTAGTTGGTTCATCTAAAACAAACAACGTTTTTCCACTTGGTTTTTTTTGTAAAAAAGTAGCTAATTTAATTCTTTGTGCTTCTCCACCACTTAAAGTGGTTGAAGGTTGACCTAGTTTGATATATCCTAATCCAACATCTTCTAATGTTTGTAATTTTTCACGAATTTTAGAACGATTTTCAAAAAAACTTAATGCTTCAGTAACTCTCATATCTAAAACATCAGCAATTGATTTATTTTTGTATTTAATCTCCAAAGTCTCATAATTATATCTTTTACCATCACAATGATTACATGGAATATAAACAGAGGGTAAAAATTGCATTTCAATTCTAATATATCCATCTCCTTGACATTTATCACATCTTCCGCCTGGAACATTAAAAGAGAAACGACCTTTTTCATATCCTCTAGCTCTTGCTAATTCAACTGATGCAAACAAATCTCTAATATCATCAAAAATTGAAGTATAAGTTGCTGGATTAGATCTTGGTGTTTTTCCTATTGGAGATTGTGATACTTTAATAATTTTGTCAATATTTAATGTACCAACTATTTTGCTGCATTTACCTGGTTTAACAGAAGATTTATTTAAAATTTTTTCTAATGATTTTACTAACACTTCATTAACTAAAGTTGATTTTCCAGAACCGCTTACCCCAGTTACTGAAATCAATTTTCCTAATGGAAATTTAACATCAATATTTTTTAAATTATTTTCTCTAGCTCCAAATATTTCTATATTATATCCAGTTCCTTTTCTTCTAAAATTAGGAACTTTAATAACTTTTTCTTGACTTAAATATTGTCCTGTTATAGATTTTTTATTAGCTTTAATATCTTCTAAGGTTCCAAAAGCTACTACTTCTCCACCTCTATCACCTGCATAAGGACCAATATCAACAATATAATCTGCAGCCATAATTGTTTCTTCATCATGTTCTACTACAATTAAAGTGTTTCCAATTTCAACCATTTGTTTTAAAACATTAATTAACTTTGTATTATCTGATTGATGTAATCCAATAGAAGGTTCATCTAAAACATATAAAATTCCTGTTAATCTAGAACCAATTTGAGTTGCTAATCTAATTCTTTGCGCTTCTCCACCACTTAAAGTTTCAGCTGTTCTAGTTAATGATAAATATTCTAAACCAACATTTTTTAAAAAACCTAATCTTGATTTTAATTCTTCAACAATCATATGTGAAATTTCTTCATCTTCTTCATTTAGTTTTAAAGAAATTATTTTATTAAATTCTTCTTCTATTGAAAGTGATGAAAATTGATGAATATTTAATCCATCTATTTTAACTGCTAAAGCATATTTATTTAATCTTTGCCCTTTACAATCTTTACAAGGAGTTTCTGACATAAATTTGCTATATCATTGTCTCATCTCTTCACTATTAGTTTCAACAAATAATCTTGCTAATCGAGTAATTAATCCTTCGATTGAATTTTTTTTCAAATGTTTTTTATTATCTTTTGAAAAAATGGTATATTCAATTTCTTCATCGCTACCATATTTTATAATATCGATTTGATTTGGTAAAAGTTCATCAATAGGAACATTTAATGGTATTTTAAAATGATTCATTAAGGCACAAAATTCTTGTCAAGCAATTGAATCGGAATTTTTAGAAGATAAACCTGGCATTTTATCAATAGCACCTTCTAAAATAGAATATTTTTTATCAGGTATTATTAAATCAATATCAGGTTCAATAATTAAACCTAATCCTTTACAACTTGGACACATTCCATAAGGAGAATTAAAAGAAAATAATTTAGTTTCAATTTTTGGCATTTGAAAATCACATTTTACACAAGCAAATTGTTGAGAAAAATTATAGATTTTATCTTCATCAAATAATTTTATATCAACCAATCCATTAGAATATTCTAAAGCAACATTAACTGATTCAGTAATTCTAGTTTTTGATTCTTCATTTAAAACTACCCGATCAACAACTATTGAAATATCATGTGCTTTATTTTTTTCAATATTTATTTCATCATCTAAAGAATAAATGTTTCCATCAACTTGGACTCTTAAAAAACCATCTTGCCTTAATTTATTAAATAAATTTTTATTTGTCCCTTTTTGTTTTTTAGCAATAGGAGAAAAAATCAATAATTTTGAACCTTCTTTTATTTTAAAAATAGAATCAATAATATCTTTTATTCTTTGTGAAGAAACTTCGATTTTATGAGTTGGACAATATGGTTTACCAATTTTTGCAAATAAAAGCCTTAAATAATCATGAACTTCAGTAATTGTACCAACAGTTGATCTTGGATTAGAATGAGTAGTTTTTTGTTCAATACTAATTGATGGAGATAAACCTTCAATTGAATCTACATTTGGTTTTTTTGTTCCACCTAAAAATTGTCTTGCGTATGAAGAAAGAGAATCAACATACCTTCTTCTTCCTTCTTCATAAATTGTGTTAAAAGCTAAAGAAGATTTTCCAGAACCACTTAATCCTGTAAAAACAACTAATTTATTTTTTGGTATAACTAATGAAACGTTTTTTAAATTATTTTCATTTGCTCCTTTAATACTTATAAAATCTCGATTATTTATTTTTTCCATAATTTTTAATTAGCACCCATTAATTTAATTAATTCAGTTGCTCCTCAAGAAACTAAAGCAAATAATAAAACTAAAAATACTACAAAAACAAAAACTCATAAAAAGTATTTATAATTTGATTTTTTAGTTGGTCAAGTAACTCTTTTTAATTCTTTAAAAAAATTTCTAACAGGATATGGTTTTGATTTATCTGGTTCAAAATTTAATTTATCTAATTTATTTTTTTTAACTTGATAATTTTTATCAGTAGTACTTTCTATTTTTTTATTTTGTTGTTCTTGTTCCATGTTTTTCCTTTATAAACAAAACCAAATTTAGTTAATTAAAATATATTATAAAGATATTAATAGTAAAAAATTACACAAAAATAAAAATTGTATAGTTTATTAATTATTAAAAATTAATGTATAATTTAGAATATCTTTTTGTTTAAGCCCGAATGATGAAATGGTAGACATAGGGGACTTAAAATCCCCGGGCAGTAATGCCGTGCTGGTTCAAGTCCAGTTTCGGGCACCATATAAAAATGACAAGCTAACTGCTTGTTATTTTTTTATTATTATTTTTAAATATTAAGATTTAAAAATTTCCTTTAAATCAATACCAAAACCAAATTGTGTAATAATTAGTGCTAATATTCAAGCAAGAACAAATGAAATTCATATTGAAATAAGAATAATAAGAGCTTTTTTTCTGTTATCCATATTAATTTTAATTTTACACAATTAATTTTCTTGATATATTTTTTTTATGAAAAAATAGACCATAATCATTGCATAAACATCATTTTCACAATATTCTGCTAAATTCTTTGATTCTTTTTCTCATTCTAAATCACCAATAGAATTTAGATATCTTTGGATTCCTTTATTCATGGCCATTAATCCATTTTGGATATTTAAATTTTTATACGGTTTAATCATAACTTTTAATTTTATGTTGTTATTATTAATATAATTTTCAATTTTTTTAATTGAAGAAAATCCTAATAAATCTGGAATAAAAATTGGCGGTATTTTATCTTTACTTTGACTAATAGAAAAAAGATCTAAAAGATCGACTGTATTTTGTTCTATTAGATTTACTTTATTAGATAAACTTTTTTTGGTTTCTAAACTTAGATTTTCATCTTTTTCAATTAATTCAATCATTTCTTTTAATTTTAAAATTTCATAATTTTTATTGTAAACAACATAATATTGAGCTTTAGATCAATAAATTTTTTCAATAATATTTACAAAATCATTTGTTGAAATTTTTTGAGGATCTATAACCAAATTTTCATTAAATATTATTTGTTCTTTTTCTGTTCTAATTAAAGATAATTGGAAAACTAATTGTTGATAAGGTTTTGTATGAGCTAAAATAGAATAAGGCATTGAAAAACCTTCAAAATCATATCAAACAATGTTATTTATTTCAATCTTATTTAAATATGATTTAATTATTTCTTTATCATATTGACTTTTATTAGTTAGTACATAATTTAAAGACAATTTATTTTTTGCAAAATCATTTATTTTTTTTGTTCCTAAATATAATTCAATTAATTCTGATTTTTTTAAAAGATTACCACTTACTTTTTTTATTCCATAATCTTGATAATTAAATAAATCATTAAATAATGGATTTGATCCTCAAATAGTCAAATCTTTTTGATTGATATTTCCAGAAAAAGGGATATTTTTAGCATTTTTAATTTGTAAAATAAAATCATCAAAATCTTTTAAAAACAATGTTATTATTGGTTCTTCTTCATTTGTTTTTTTATTAAGTTTAAAAGTTATAATTCCAGTTTTTAATTTTTCAATAATAGAGTATTTAACATGTTCTTCAATAGGTTTTTTAAATTGTTTAGAAGGGCTGCTTTTTTGAGTTCAACAATATTTAGAATAAACAAAACTTAAATCATTACTTTTTAAATATTCTTTTTTAGAATCATAATTAAAAAATAAATATTCATTTATTTCAATATTATTTTTGATCAAAACATTAAAATCAAAGTATGCTTTAATATAATTTTTTAACTTAGTTTTACTTGAATGAATCAAAGAAAATAATTGTTTTTGATCTTTGATATAAAGAGCACATTTACTAATTAAATCATCAAAAATAAAAACAGGATTAACAATTCAATCAATTTCTGGATCATTTAATGCATCAATAGTTTTTTGAAATGCTAATTGATTATTTTTTTCATTAATAATAATTATTTTCTTTTTTTCTTTAATTGCTCAATCTTTAATTTGTTTAATAAATAATTCATTAACTAAATTAAAACCGTTTTTAATAATTTCAACAAATTTATAATTATCTAAATCTTCTTCATTATTTAAATCATCAAATATTTCTCATAATGAATTTGTATTTTCATCTTCAATATTAAAATCGCTCAAAACTTTATCTACATTCAAATTTCAAACAAAATATTCTTGAGATGTAAATAATCTTTCAAGATGTTTATATGTAATAAATTCTTTTTTTTGCAGCTCCATCTTTATATATTTACCAATTTTATTTTTTTTCTAATGTTGATAATTTATTGATTGTTTTTTTTAACAAAATTTCATACTTATGTTTTTCAACATTATCTTTAAAATTAGATTGTAATTTTTTTGTTGTTTCATCAAATAATTTTTCAATTTCTGATTTGTTTATTTCTTCTTTTCATTCAATATCATCAGTAAAAATATCAATATGTTGTTTTTCTACAAAAACTAAACCACCACCTATTGCGGCTATTTTTTTATTATTTTTATCTATATTGACATACATTGTAGAAATTTCAATAGAAGATATAAATGGTACTCTATTGTGTTGCAAACCAATATAACCCTCTGGAGTTTTAAGTGTAACTATTTCTATATCATCATCAAAAAAAGTTCCCAATGGTGTTGTTATTTTTAATCTAATTTTATTCATTTTGTTCTTTTCTTGCTTTGGCAATAGCTTCTTCTATTGTTCCAACATATAAAAAAGCTTCTTCTGGTAAATTATCATGTTTACCATCTAAAATTTCTTTAAAAGATCTAATATTATCTTCTAATTTAACAAACTTTCCATCAATTCCAGAAAATTTTTCAGCAACAGTAAATGGTTGAGATAAAAAGTTTCTAATTCTTCTTGCACGATAAACTATTTCTTTATCTTCATCTGATAATTCATCCATACCTAAAATAGCAATGATATCTTGTAACTCTTTAAATCTTTGT
>JAFWJI010000096.1 GCA_017511585.1 Mycoplasmataceae bacterium | reverse complement strand
GCTATGACGGTTAAATCTTTAATATTACCAATTATAACCGTTACATTAGGTTCTTTAGCCGGATATACAATTTTAGTTCGTAATCAAATGGTTTCGATTTTAACTTCAAATCATATTTTGATTGCAAAAGCAAAAGGATTAACTCAACAAGAAATATTTTGAAAACATATTATAAGAAATATTTCTATTCCTTTGATTGCTTATATGGTTCCTTCATTTATTATCCTTTTATCAGGAAATATTATTATTGAACAATTTTTTAATGTTCCTGGAACTTCAAATGTTATTATGCAAGCATTTCCAAATGGCGAAATAAATGTTGTTATGTTTTCAATATTTTTCTTTGCTTCTTTATCAATGGTTGGTCAAATAATTTTAGATATTTCTTATATATTTATCGATCCTAAAATTAAATATTTTGAAGAAAGCAGAATTTCAATTTCTAAAAATATTATTAATAAATTTAGAAGACAAATAAAATATCAAAAAGATGAAAAACAAAGAAAAAGAAGGGAGGAAATTAATGTCTAATTTAAATAAAAATAATGATTCAAAACAAGAATTTTTAACTAATACAACAACAATTAATGTCGAACTTAATGATGCATTATTTAAATTTATTGATGCCAAAGATACTGGAAAATCATCAACATCATTAGTTGGAAAACCAAGATTATTAATTGTCGATATTATTAAAAGATTTATTAAAAATTATGTTGCTTTGTTTGCATTGATTCTAATTATTTTAATTAGTTTATTATGTTTAATTTTCCCTCTTATATCTCCATTTAGTGCTACACAAGTTTTGGCAGAAAAAGCAGATACAATATGATTAACTGAATTACCACCTTCATATGATCCAATTGTTACTGAATCATTGTCAACAGATAGATATGATATGTTAAAAAAGGTAGTTGATGCAAATCCTAATTTTACAATTATTTCAAAGGATATTCCGCTTAACAATGAACATTTAGTTACTTATAATAAATATTTATTTTTAAATTTAGCATTTCCAGGTGCAAATGTTAATTCTTTATTAGGAACAAATGCTCAAGGAATTGATATTTGAACAAGAACTTGAACAGCAGCAAGAGATAGCATAACATTAGCATTTTTAGTAGCAACAACAGATGCAGTTATCGGAATTACTGTTGGGTGTATTTTAGGATTTAATGCTGGAAAATGAGTAGATACATTTTTTTCAAGAATAATTGATGTAATTATTAACATTCCATCAATTATTTGATTTTTAATGTTAATGACAATAGTTGGTAAACAAAATATTAATCAATTTTCATTATATTTGATTTTATCTTCAATAGGTTGAGTTTACATGGTTAACAACACAAGATTATGAATGATAACTGTAAAAGATCAAGAATTTATTTTAGCTGCAAAAGCAGTTGGTTGTTCAACTCAAAGACAAATTTTTATTCATGGATTACCAATGATAATTGGTAAATTAGCAACTAATTATGTAAGAAGAATTGTTATTGTTATTTTGTCAATTTCTTCATTAGTATTTTTAGGATTTTTAGATTCATCAGATAATCCAAATTTAGGAACTTTATTAAAAGAAGCAATTCCTTTATTAGATATAAATTTCTGAGCTTTATTATTACCATCTTTAATTTTATTATTGTTTTCATTATCAGCACAATTTGTTGCAAATGGATTACATGATGCTTTAGATCCAAAAGTTGTAAGGGGTAGATAATGAGTACAATTGATAAAAATGATTTACTTCTTGATGTAAAAAATTTACAAATTAGTTTTAAATTGGGGAAAAATAAAGTTATCCAAATTGTTCGTGGAGTTGATTTAAAAATTAGACGTAAACAAATTATTGGATTAGTTGGTGAATCTGGTTCTGGAAAATCAGTTTCTTCTAAATCATTATTAAATATCAATGAATTTGATATAACAAAAGCAGATAAAATGTCTTTATATTCTTATAAAAATCATGATTCAAATTCAGAAATTGAAGAAATAGATTTGACAAAATTAAAATCTAGTGAATGGATTAAAATAAGAGGAAAAAAAATTGGTTATATTCCTCAAGATCCATTAACTTCATTAAATCCAACTAGAACAATCAAAAAACAATTATTAGATGTTTTAAAAAATGATCCAAGATTTAATACAAAAGAAGAAAAAGTTAAATATTTGATAGAACTATTAGAAAAGTTCGGAATTAGAAATGCAAAAGAAAAAATAAATTCATATCCTCATACATTTAGTGGTGGAATGAAACAAAGAGTAGTTATTGCTATGGTTGTTGCAGCTAGACCTGATTTGATTATAGCTGATGAACCAACAACTGCATTAGATCCTACAGTTCAAGCTTCTGTTCTTGCTCTTTTTGAAGAGATTAGACAAAATTATGGAATTTCAATAATCTTTATTTCCCATAATATTTCTGTTATTGCTAAATTCTGTGATTATATTTATGTTATGTATGCCGGAAGAGTTGTAGAAAAAGGAACTAAAATTGATGTTTTTACAAATCCATTACATCCATATACTTGAGCATTAATTTCTTCAATTCCAGAAGATAAAAATGAAAAATTATATAACATTCCAGGAACTCCGCCTGATATGGCTAATCTAGGTGCAGGAGATCCGTTTGCTCCTAGAAATCAATTTGCTTTAGAAATCGATTTTAAAAAAGAACCTAGTTTAGTTTATGTAAGTAATACCCACGCAGCTGCTACTTGATTATTAGATCCAAGAGCACCAAAACCAGAATTATCAGAACAACTTAAAAAACGAATTAATTTTTTCAGAAAGGTATTTAATATCAATGACTAATAAAAAACCGATATTATTAAAAGTAAGGAATTTAAAAAAATATTTTAAAACACCAAGTGGAGTTCTTAAAGCTATTGATGATGTTTCTTTTGATGTTAAACAAGGAGAAATAATTGGTTTAATTGGTGAATCTGGTTCTGGTAAAACAACAGTTGGACGTTGCTTGATTAGATTATATGAAGAATTTTCAGGTTTTGTTTCTTTAGAAGAAAAGGCAATTAGTGGTTCAAAATTAACTAAAAAGAAAAAAAGATTTTTAAATCAAAATATGCAAATGATTTTTCAAGATCCTCATGCATCTTTAAATGGTCAACAAAATATTTATACAATTTTAAAAGAACCTCTTGTTGTTAATAAAATAATGAAACAAGAATATGATGATTTTTTTAAAGATTGACAACAAGTAATAGAAAATTTTAAATACACTTTTTCAGAAGAAGTAAAGAAAATTGAATTAGATACAATTAAATTTCATGTTTTAGAAGCAAATAAGTTGTTTTTAGAATGAAATAATATTTTTAAAAAAATTAAATTTAATTTTCAAGATATTGAAAATGATTTTAATCAATATTTTGCATTTAAATTATCAAATCAAGAAAGAGAAGCAAATGTAATTTCTAGAATTTTTTCTAATAATTCTAAAATTTTAGATTTATATTTTATTCATCAAAAAGAATGAAGAAATGATTCGATATTATTTTTAGAACAAAAATTAAAAGAAAAAAAAGAAATTTATGAAACAAAATTAAATGAATTTAAAAGAAGTAATGTTGATTGAAAAAAACAACAAGAAAAACAAAGAATCAAAGAAGAATTAACTAAATTAAAAAATATTAAAAAATCTACACATTCAAATCATTTAAATATTATCGATTCATATCTTAAAGAATTTAAAAATAGTTATGTTTCACATTTAGAAGCGGCACAAGCTAAGTTAACAATTGAAGAATATAATGATGAAATTAAATTTTATGTTTTATCTAAAAAAATGCATTCTTTATTAAATTCAGTTAAAAAAAATATTATCTTTTTAACTTCAGAAACAATTGATAATTTAATTAATCAAATAAAAAAATATCATGATGATTTTTTAGCAAAAGATTATAAAAAATTTAAAGCTACTAAAATTAGTAAGTATCAAAGAGAATTTAAAAAATTTGTAGATCTTAATTTTGTTTTTGATTTTAAAAATTATTTAGAAAAATCTTCAATAGTTGAAAATAGATTATTATTAGAAATACTTGAATTAAAAAAAGAGTATTTAACAGTTTCATCTACTTCTTTTAAATCAAATCAAAAAACTACAACACATGTTGAATTAGAAAAAGCAAAACAAGAATATTTAGATTTAAAACAAAAAAATGAACAACATATTAAAGAATATGAAGTTTCTTACAATAAAAGAATGGAACAATTTGAATTAGAAATAAATTCAGAAAAAGTTAAATTAGACAAAATAAGAGAAGATATTAAAAAAATTAATGAAGAGTTCAATAAAAAACATATTGAATTTTTAGAACAATTAAAAAATCATTTAATTCTTAAAGGTGAATCAAAAAAACAAATTAAAAATCAACTTTTAATATATGAAAACAAAGTTAAATTAAAAAATGAAACATTAGAAGCATTTGATTTTGAAATTTTAAATCTAAAAAAAGATTTTATTAAGTTAAAGCATTTACTTGGATTAAATAGATCTAGTTTGTCTAAAAAATACATTAAAAATATATTAATGAGAGAAAAAATATATAATGCACTTGAAGAAGTTGGTTTATTAAGACAATTTGCTTGAAGATACCCTCATGAATTTTCAGGAGGACAAAGACAAAGAATTGTTATAGCAAGAGCATTGATTTCAAATCCAAAAATAATTATTGCTGATGAACCAATTGCTTCTTTAGATGTTTCAATTCAAGCTCAAGTTGTAAATCTTTTAAAAGAACTTTGTGAAAAGAAAAATGTTTCTTTAATTTTTATTGCTCATGATTTATCAATGGTTGAATATATAGCAGATAAAATTTTAATTATGCATTTAGGTAAAATTGTTGAATTTGGAAAAACTGAAGAAATATATTCAAATCCACTTCATCCATATACAAAGAATTTATTTAATTCAGTTCCAAAAATATCAAATGCAAATGATAAATTTGAATCTTCTAATTTTGAATTAGATTATTTAGATGAACAACATCAAAAAGATGTTTATGTTGATTTTTTTGAATTAAATAAAGAACATATAATTTATTCTACAATTTCACAATTTGAAAAATGAACTAACAAAAAACCAATGGTTTCAGAATTTACAAAATACCCAAAAACTTTAGAACAAAAATTAAAAAATATCTAAAATATTTAATTATTATGAAGATTAGAAAAAGTATTTTATTACCAATTATTGGTTCATTTTTATTAACACCAGTTTTATTAGTTTCTTGTTCAAATTCTAAAAAAACAAATCCAAATGATAAAGTAGAAGTTGTTTTACCTTCAAAACATGATGACACTTTATTTGTTGATAATAGTACATTTGAAAAAGAAACTTTATTATTTAATAACAATTCAATTCCTAAAGAATGAACAAAAATAGATTTTGAAGCAAGAGTAAATTCAACTATTAAAAAATTTGTATTAGATAATTTAAAAACTTTTTTAAAAGGTGATCTTTCTAAAATTCAAAATGAAAGTGATTTAGAAGCAATGTTAGTAGATAATCCAAACGATCCTAATTCTATTTATATTTCAATTTCAATTTTAGAAAATAAGTGATATAAAAATAATGAAGTTCAAACTACAAAATTAGAAAAACAATTTTTAATTTCTAATTTTGCGCCAATTCCTGAAACTTTAAATTCAGAAGGTGGAACCTTAGCTGAAGGTAAATTAAAAGTTTCTCATTATTTATCAACTATTAAATTGTTTAATTTTAATTATTTAACTAATTTATCAAAATTAAATGATGATTATTTTAATAATATTTTAGTTCAGATAGAAGATTTTAAAAATTTAAAGATTGAAATCAAAGAAGGTAATACTAAAGAAGGGAAATTAATTCTTGAATTAAGTGGAACTTACAAAGGACAAGAAATTTCAGCACAAAATATTGAAATAACAGGTTTTAAAATAATAGAAAGTCAATATGTTCAAATTTCTAATATAGTTTTAAATAAAGATCAATGATTTGAATCTTTATTACCAATAATAAATGATGATTTAAATTATTCTAAAGAAGAAATTAATAAAATCAGTTCACAAGATTGAATTGAAAAATATTTTTTAGATTTTAAAGTTTATGATGAAAATGGTAAATTACTTTTTGATAAAAATGATTTATTAAAAATGGGATTTTCTATTGTTGCCGAAGCTTCTGTAACTGATAAAAAAGAGTTAAATTTTTCAAAATTTGATATTCAATATAAAAACAAAAAGTACAATTCAAATAGTAAAACATGAGATGAAGAAACGCCTTTAGAATTAAAATATTTATACAAAGAAAATAAAATAAATTTACCTAATGAAAATGATGTTAAAAAGTTTTTAATATCTAAATCTGAAATTAATTTAGAAGTTTTGAAAACTAAATATCCTTCTTATTTTTTATCTCAAGTTTATTGAGCAAAAACTAAAGGAAAAACTTATAGTTCAATAGATTCTGAATTATTTAAAAACGAATGATTAGATAGAATTAAATTAAAATATTTAAAAAATAAAGAAATAGCATTTGGAATTAATGTTAATGGCATTTATGCAAATGATTTTAAAAACACTTTAGATTTTGTACTTAATTTAGTTATAGATGATGAATTAGATAGTTTAAATAGTAAAGAATTTAATTTTAATAATCAAAACAAAAACATTAATGAAAATGAAAAAATAAAAGAATCACTTATTAATGAAATTTATATAGATAATAGTGAAGAAAATTCAATATTTAAAAATCTAAAAAAAGTTTTAAAAGAAAAACATAAAGATGTTGTTGATTCTGTTTTTAATACAAGTCAAAAGCAAGTTATTAATAATTTATCTACTTCAAGTTTCATTATGCAATCATTAAAAAATAATAATTTAGTTTTTGATGGATCAAATTCAGATACTCTTTCAAAAAAATATGATCAAATCAAAAAACATCTTAAACCAATAATTTTTAATCAAGATTTTTCATTATCTTTTCAAGATAGTCTTGAATTTGAAAAAGATAATACAATGAATGTTTATTCAAAACTATTTAGTCTAAATAAAAATGAAAGGTTTTTAGTTGAATCAATTTATTATTATTTCCCTGATAAGGTAGATATAGAGTTAATCAAAATTGATGAAACTAAAATAAGTGTTAATTTTAATATAAGTACAATTGTATCTTTTGCTTCAAATGAATCAAAAGAATATCAAACAAAAGTTAGTTTTATTTTATTGAAAAATTCATTTTAAAATTAAAAATTTTAATAATTTATATGTTCTATACTAAATATTAAATTTTGTTTTATTGTTTTTTT
>JAFWJI010000095.1 GCA_017511585.1 Mycoplasmataceae bacterium | reverse complement strand
TTTAAGATTAAATGTTTCAGATAATGTATCATACAAGTTTTGTATTTCAGTATTTCTAGTTTTTTCATTAGCAAATCCACTTATTTGAATTTGACTAACTTCTTGAAAGTTATTAACATAATATTTTAGTTGTGTTTCGTTATTTAAAATATCTAATGATGCATTTATAGTACCATTAATATCATTGAAATTATAATTAAAATCAAACACAAAATCTTGACTTGTATTATTCTGTAAATCAAAATTCAATTCAATATTATTTAAACTTAAATAAGAAGGCAATATGTTTTGATAATTTTGTTTTTCTAATTTTGAATCATTATCAATATTTGTGATTTTTAAGCTATTAGCACCATTTGTTTGTCAATTTTGATAAATAGAATTTAAGTTACTTTTTTGATTAGAATTTAAAGATTTAATATTATTAATTTTTTTAACTTTATATTTTTCATTTAATGGATTTAAAAAAGAATTATTTGTTGAATTTTTTAATTGCATTTTCATTTCAATTTCAATAGTTTTTTCTTCTATATTTTTTGTAAGTTCAAATTGATATTGATAAGCGTTTGATAATTTTTCTATTGAAATTATGTTTCCAATTTCATCAACTGATAAAATTGCTTTATTTGTTTGATTATCAAAATTAAAATTTTCAAAATATAAATTATTTTTAATATTTGATTTTTCAATTGAATTATAAAATTTTGAAAATTGTTCATTTATTTGTTGTTCATTCAAACTAACAACATTATTTTTAGAACAAGAAATTATTGGTAATGTTACTAAACCAACACAACTTAATAAACCAAATGAAACCAATAGTTTTTTATTTGTTTTAGATTTAAATTTCATATTTTTCTGGATGTTTTTTCTTCATTTTTTCAACAAATTCTTTTTTTGGTAAATAACCATATTCTTTCATTAATTTAAAACAATGTTCATATTCTTTTCAAGCTCAATCAACATTTTCAAATCCTGGAACTTTAGTAATTCCTTCTCTTTTTCAATTTTTGTATGTTGAAAAGAATGTTTTAACATTTTCTAATCAACCTTTTGGTAAATCTTCTAGTGAATTTATATTATCCAATCTATAATCATCGTGATGAACAGCAATTAATTTTGTATCTGTTTCTCCATCATCGATCATTTTCATTGCTCCAACAATTCTTGCTTTTAATTGCACTCCAGGAACAAAAGATTCAGATGAATAAACTAATACATCCAATTCATCACCATCTCAATCAAGAGCATCTTCGATAAAACCATAGTTTGCAGGATAAACAAATCCTTGTCTTAAAATTCTATCTACTTTCATTTTTTTAGTATCACGATCATATTCGTATTTTATATTTGAACCATTTGGTATTTCGATAATAACATTTATTACTTTTTGTGACATATGTTTATATTATATAACATAATAAAGAATTTATATTTTGGTAGTTTTTAATGTTAATTAAATTATAATATTTACAAATTTTGTGGATATAAGTTATGGTTAAAGTTAGAGAATTAAAATTTAAATATCAGGGAGCAAAAAAATACGCTTTAGATGGTGTTGATATTGATATTCCAAAGTTTAAATATACAGTAATACTAGGTCATAATGGTTCTGGAAAATCTACTTTTTCTAAGTTGATTTCTGGTATTTACAAACCTACTGATGGAGAAATATATATTGATGGAATAATGATTAAAAAATCTTCTTTAAGACAAATAAGAAAGAAGGTAGGAATAATTTTTCAAAATCCTGATAATCAATTTATTGGTTCCACAGTTGAAGATGATTTAGCATTTGGATTAGAAAATTCAAATGTAAATCCAAAATTAATGTTCCCAATAATAAAGGACTTACTAAATAAAGTTGATATGGGAAATTTTTTAAATAGAGAACCACATACATTATCAGGTGGTCAAAAACAAAGAGTTGCAATTGCTTCTGTTTTAGCATTAAATCCTGAAATAATAATTTTTGATGAAGTGACTTCTATGTTAGATCCAAAAGGAAAAGAAGATGTTTTAAAAATAATACAAGATATTAAATTAACAAGACAAAAAACTTTAATTTCTATAACTCATGATATGGATGAAGCAATATTAGCTGATAATTGTATTATATTTTCAAATGGTAAAATAATTGCTTCTGGAAGTCCGAAAGAATTATTTAAAAATCATGAGCTTATTAAAAAATCAAAAATAGATCATCCTTTTATATATAAAGTTTCTTCAAAAATAGATTGAATGATTCCTACTTATGATATTGATGAATTTTTGGAGAATTTATGAAAATAAAACTAATAAATATTAGTCATTCTTTTGATTTGAATATTAATAAAAAAATTGAAGCAGTTTCAAATGTTTCTTTTCAAATCGACCAAAATGAATTCATAGGAATAATTGGACCTACAGGTAGTGGTAAAACAACCTTAATAGAACATCTTAATTGTTTATTAATTCCTGAAAAAGGTTCTATTGAATTTGAATATTTGGTACAAACTAAAAACAGAAAAACTAATCAAATAGAAGAACAACTAAAAACTAGAGTAATAAAAAAATCTTGAAGAAAAATTAAAAAAATAAATGAAATAAGAAAATTGGTAGGAATTGTTTTTCAATTTGCAGAGTATCAATTATTTGAAGAAACAATTGAAAAAGATATTATTTTTGGTCCAATAAATATAGGAATATCAAAAGAAGAAGCTAAAAAAATAGCAAAAGAAGTAATTGTAAAAGTGGGTCTAGATGAATCGTTTTTAGATAGAAATCCATTTGAATTATCTGGTGGACAAAAACGAAGAGTTGCAATTGCAGGAATAATAGCAATGAAACCAAGTATTTTAGTTTTTGATGAACCTACAGCAGGATTAGACCCTCAAGGCGCTAAAGAAATGTTAGATCTTTTTGAAACTTTATCAAAAGATGGAACAACAATTATTATTGTTAGCCATAATTTAGATGATATTTTAGAATACACTAAAAGAACTATTTTTATAAAAGATGGAAAAATAATTAAAAATGATGAAACATTAAAAATATTATCAGATGAAGAGTTTTTACGCGAAAATGAAATGAGTGTTCCAAAATTAATTTCATTAACAAATAAAATAAATCAAAAATATGATACTAAAATTCCATATGTAAAAACAATTGATGAATTGGTAAATAAAATATACGAAATAAAAAGGAGTAAATAGTTAAAATGAAAATAAATATTGGTCGTTATATTCCTGGTGATTCCATTATTCATAAAATGGATGCTAGAATAAAATTATTTTCAAATATTTCATTTATTGTTTTATTTTTTTTAGCAAATACTTTTATTTTGCAAGCGATTTTAGTTTTTCCTTTATTAATTTCTTTTATTATTGCAACACGTAAACCATTGCATTTATTAAAAATGATGATCATGCCAATTATTGTTGGTTTTTTCATTCTTATAATAAATATGTTTGTTTTAGATACTTCTGATAATACTCACCAATTACAACCTGGCGAGAATTTTGATTGAAAAGTTAATTGATGATGACATTTTAAAGGGATTGTAAAAATAGATTATGTTATTGTAATGACAACTTTATCTGTAGTTTTTAGAATTTATGCAATTATGCTAACAATGACATTATTAACTCTTTCTACACAATCTGTTTTAATAACAAAGGCATTAGATTTTTATTTTTATCCATTAAAATTAATTAAAATTCCAGTACATATTTTTACAATGATAATAACAATTGCATTCCGTTTTGTTCCAACTCTTGTAGATGAAGCTTCAAGAATTTTTAAAGCTCAAGCATCAAGAGGTATGGATTTTAAAAATGGTTCAATAAAAACTAAAATTAATTCAGTAATTGTTTTAATCATACCTTTATTTGTTTCTTCATTTACTAAAGCAGATGATTTAGCTAATGCCATGGAAACAAGAGGATATGATCCTTATCTTAAAAGAACTTCTTATAGAAGTTGGAAGTTTGGATGATTTGATTTTATTGCTTTAATTGGTGTTATAAGTTTTGTTGTTTTATCTTCACTATTAATTATTAACCCAAATGGAATTTTTAATTTTCCTCAATGATGAATAAATACAAAATGTGTTTTTTAAATAGAAATTTATGAACAAAAAAATAGCTGAAAAAATAAAAGAACTGGTTGATCAAATCAATCAATGAAATAATGAATATTTTAATGAAGAAAACCCTACAGTTAGTGATAGAGTTTATGATTCTCATTTAAAAGAACTTGTTGAATTAGAAAAAAAATATCCAGAATTTGTATTAGAAAATTCTCCGACAAAATTGTTAGGTTCTTCTACAAAATCAAAGTTTAAAAAAGTTAATCATAATGTCCAAATGCTTTCTTTAGATAAAGCTTATGATTTTAATGAATTAGATAAATTTTTTAATGACATTATTTCTGTTGTTGGAAATGATAATATAAAATTTTTGGTTCAACCAAAAATTGATGGTTTATCCATTTCTTTAAGATATGTAAATGGCGTTTTATCACAAGCGATTACAAGAGGAGATGGACAAGTAGGAGAAGATGTAACATTTAATGTAAAAAATGTTATTAAAGATATTCCAACAAAAATTAATTATGATAAAGACATAGAAATTAGAGGAGAAATTTATATTAGCAAAACAAATTTTTTAGAAGTTATTAAAAACGAAAATACAAATTATGCTAATGCAAGAAATTTAGCTTCTGGAACATTAAGGCAATTAGATCAAGATATTGTTAAAAAAAGGAATTTATCTGCATTTTTTTATGAAATAGTAAATGCTCAAACACACAAAATTTTTACACAAGAAGAAGTTTTATCATTTTTAAAAGAACATAAACTTCCTTATGTAAAAGAATGTAAAATAGTTGAATTTCAAAATAAAAATAAAATTTTTGATTTTATAAAAGAATTTGAGATTGAAAAAAGAAATGAAATCGAATATGAAATAGATGGTATGGTTATTAAATTAAATGAAATCCAATATTATGAAGATATTGGTTATACTTCTAAATTTCCTAAATATTCAATAGCTTATAAATTTGATGAAGAATTAACACAAACCATTTTAGATGATATTTTTATAACTGTAGGTAGAACAGGAATAGTTACATATAATGCAAAATTAAAAATGGTTTTATTAAAAGGTACTATGGTATCTGCTGCCACTTTACATAATTATAATTATATTGAACAATTAGGAATAAATATTGGTGATGAAGTTTTAATCAAAAAAGCAGGAGAAATAATTCCAAAAGTAGTTTCTTTGAGTAAAAAAAATTCAAAAGGAACATTTGCAAAGATTTTAATTTGTCCTTATTGTGGTTCAAAATTATTAGATACAAAAACATTAAATAATCAAATTTGCCCTAATTATAATTGTCCAGAAATTAATGTTAAAAAAATTATTCATTTCACTTCAAAAAACGCTATGAATATTGATGGTCTTGGAGAAGGTATAGTAAGACATTTTTATAATTTAGGTTTTATTAGTAAGATTCAAGATATTTTTACATTATATAAATTAAAAAATGAAATTATTAATGAAAAAGGATTTGGAGTTAAATTTTTTGAAAATTTAATGGAAGGGATTAATAATTCTTATAAAGCTTCTTTAGATAAAGTTATATTTGCTTTAGGTATTCCACAATTAGGTTCTAAAAATGCAAAATTAATTGCTAGAAAAATCCAAAAATTAGAAAATATTTTTTCAATTTCAATTGAAGATTTAAGTAATATAAAAGATATTGGTGAAGTTACAAAAACCGAAATTCAAAATTATTTAGAAAAAAAAGAAAATATTGATTTAATCAATTTTTTAATTTCAATTAATATAAATCCTGTTTTTGTTTTAAATAATAAAAAAAGTTTTACCTTCTTTAAAGATAAAACTTTTGTAATTAGTGGAACATTTGATATTTCAAGAAATGAAATTATAAAAATAATAGAAGATAATGGCGGGAATGTTTCAAATTCTATTTCTAAAAAAACAACAGCATTAATACTAGGAGATAATGGAGGTTCTAAAATAGAAAAAGCGAAAAAAATTGGCATTGAAATTATTGATAAAAATAAATTTAGCGAACTTATTAAATAGAATTATCTAAATTGTAATTAGAAATATAATTAATTCCTAATTTTGTAATTTGTCTCCCTTTTGAACTTTTTGTTATATATTTTTTTGATAATAATATTGGTTCAATTTCATTTATAACAATTTTTTTTGATTCATTTAATAAAGAAATTATTACATCTAGTGAAACTGTTTTTTGTTCAAGAGTGTTATTTAATAGTTTTAAATAATCAATATGCATATCAGTTAATCCATTTTTGTAAATAGATAAATTTTTTAATGTTTCAAAAATGATTTTATTAGTAATTATTCCTTCGTTGTAATAATCAGCAAAGTCAATAACTCTTTTAATTAATCTATTAGCTATTCTAGGTGTAGAATGTGTAAAAGATGCTAAAGTTAATGCTAATTTTTCATCAATTTCATGATTTAAAATTTTTGCTGATTGAATAATAATTTTTGAAATTTCTTCATTAGAATAATTTGAGATTTTAAAAATTAAACCAAAACGATCTCTAAGTGGTTGAGAAATTTTAAATAAATCCGTTGTAGAACCAATTAATGTAAATGGTTTAATTTTCATCCTCATTATTCTTTTTTCTCCTTCAGGACCAATAGGTATATCTATGACATTATCTTCCATTGCTGAATAAATTAATTCTTCTAAATTATTATTAATTGAATGTATTTCATCAATAAAAATAATTTCATTATCTTCAATTAAAGAAAATAGAGAAAGAATATCAGATTTTTTCTCAATTAAAGCCCCTTGAACATATGTTATTTTAGAATTTATTTTATTTGCAATTATATTTCCAAGAGTAGTTTTCCCTCTTCCGGGTGGACCATAAAAAATAATATGATCTAATGTTTTGTTTTTCTTTTTTACATTATCAATAATAATTTCGATTGTATTTACTATTTTATTTTGACCAATAAATTTTTCAAAATTATCTGGTCTCAACGATATTTTCTCTATTTGACTGTTCATGAGATATTATTTCTATTGCTTTTTCAACCATTTTTTCTATATCATTTGTATCTTCAAGTTTATTTGCAACTAAGTCTATTTGATTTTTATTAAATCCTAATGATTTTAATGTTTGGAAAACTTCTAATTTATTTTTACTTTGATTTTCTTTACTTAACATTAAATTATATTTTTTCTGAAAATCAAAAATAATTTGTCTAGCTGTTCTTAGTCCTACATAAGGAATTTTTGCTATTTGATCAAAATTTCCTTCTGCTATTAGTTTCATAACTTCTTTTCAATTTGATGCAAGAATAGACATTGCTGTTTTAGGGCCAATACCTTGAATTGACAATAAGTCTTCAAAAAATATTCTTTCTTTAAACTCTTTAAAACCATAATATGATTTTCCATAATCATTTTCATATTCATATATAAATATTTTTTGAAATTTATCTATTTCATATTTATCTACATTTGCAACATTTATTGCAAATCCGGTGTAGTTTGATTCAAAAATTAAATTTGTTTTTGTTTTTGCAATAATTTTTCCTAATTTATAAATCATATGTATAAAATCCTTTTTTCACAATTTATTTTTTTATTTTTCTAATTTTTATTAAAATGTTTTTCTCATTATTAGTAGAACTGTTGTTTTCATTAATTTCATAAAAATGATATTTATAAGAATTATCAATTGCATAAACTAAATCGTCAATACTAATTTCATTATTTAAATCAAAATATATTTCATCATTTAAATTAAATTTACTCAAAATAAACCTTTCTTATAATTAAATTAAGAAAGTTATCTTCAAATGTCTTGTAAATTATACTATAAAATTTAAATAAATTTTTAAATGCCAATTTTTACCTTTGTATTAAAGAATAAAAATAATAATATTTTTATATAAAGCTTTTTTTGTGTTATAATGAGTTTTTGGGTGGAAAACATTCCCACCAGATAAGTAAAATAAAATAGTATTAACTTTTATATAATTTTTACCTAAAATAATCTTGATCTTTGAAAACTAGCTTAATTGTCTTTTCGGGTTGTTTCCAAATTAATAATTAATTAAAAATTTCATCTCTCTTTTCATCTTTTTAATATTTTTATAATAAATTAAAAACTTAGTCTCTTCTTTTTCGCTCTTTCTTTTCTTTCTCTTTCATCTTTATAATTTAGTATTCTAAACATTCCCTTTTTTGTCTTAATTTAATATTTGTTGTCTTTTTAGTTTGTTTTTTGATTTTTAATCATTTTAGTAGTATTCAATAACTTTGTTTATTTTTCTCCTTTTTAATAATTTTTAAACACAATTTAAAATAATTCTCTTTCCATCATCCTGAATTAAATTCAATTAAAACTAGTTTTTTAAAATATTATTTTTAATAAAATTTTTTACTTATAAAACTTCTTTAAAACAAGATTCTATTTGTTAGATTCTTGTTTTTTTGTTTAAATAACATTATATAATTTAATTCATTTACATTTTGATTTAGTTTTAAGTAAAAAAAGAAAAGAGAGTTTATTGTGAATAAAGATTTAGAAAAAAGATCAATTGGTGCAATTAGATATATTGGTTTAAAGGCGATCCAACATGCAAATGGTGGTCATATAGGAATGACAATTTCAGCTGCTCCTATTACATATACATTATTCACTAAATTCATTAGAATCAATCCTAATGATGGCAAATGAATTAATAGAGATCGTTTTGTTTTATCTGCTGGTCATGGATCAATGAGTTTATATCCAATTTTTTATTTATCAGGAATTTTTGATAAAAAAGATATTCAAAATTTTAAATCTGAAAATTCAAAAACCCCTGGTCATCCTGAATTTGAAAATAAAAAATCTAATTTTATAGATGCTTCAACTGGTCCTCTAGGACAAGGATTTGCAACTGCTGTAGGAATGGCTTTAGCACAAAAAATTCTTGAAAATAATACTAAAACCAAATTTGATAATTTATTCTCTAATTACACATATGTTTTATGTGGAGATGGAGATTTACAAGAAGGTATTTCATATGAAGCAATGGCAATTGCTGGAAAATATAATTTAGATAAATTAATTGTTTTACATGATTCTAATAAATTTCAATTAGATTCATCTGTAGAAAAAGTTTCAATAGAAAATTTAAAAATGAGATTTGAATCAAATGGTTGACATTATTCAAAATGTTCAAATGATCCTGCTGAAATAGAAAAAGAAATTTTAGCTGCTCAAAAAAGTTCTAAACCTTCATTTATTGAAGTAGATACAATAATTGCCGAAGGATTAAGTCCAAGCAATTCTCATAAAGGACATCATGGAATTATTGATGATGAAGAATTAGATAAATTTAAAAAATACTATGATTTAAATTTTGAAGATTGAAATATTGATCAAGACATTTTAGATCATTTTGAAAATACAGTTGTTCAAAGAGGTTTGAAAGAATTTAATCAATGAAACAATTTAAAAGAAAGTTTCAAAAACTTTTTTGAATTTAATAAATGAGAAATGCTTTTAAATGAACAATTTGATTATAAAAAATTATTTAGTGATGTGGAAATAAAAAATAAAAATCAAGCTACAAGAATATATTTAAAAGAATTTTTATCTTCTTTAGTAAATAAAAATCCATTATCTCTTTCAATTTGTGCTGATTTATCTTCTTCAACCAATATATTAATTGGCGAAAAAACAATTTTAGAAGGTGGTCAATCAATCCCGATTGGTATAAGAGAATTTGCCATGGGTGCAATAATGAATGGTATGACACTTTATTCACCTTCTTTTAAAGTAATCGGTGGTACTTTCTTAGCTTTTTCAGATTACATTAAACCTGCAATTAGATTAGGTGCAATGATGGAATTACCAATAATATACGCTTTTACTCATGATTCTTATTTAATAGGCGGGGATGGACCAACTCACCAACCTTATGATCAAATCCCAATGTTAAGAGCTATTGAAAATGTAAATGTTTATCGTCCAGCAGATGAAGAAGAATTAAGAATTAGTTTAATTGAAGCTTATAGTTCTAAAAAAGAAACTTCTATAATAGTTTTAACAAGACAAAATGTTCCTTCATTAGATATTAATTATTCACATGATGAAATAAAAAAAGGAGCATATGTTGTTAAAGATGCAGAAAATCCTGATTATGTTTTAGCAGCATCTGGATCTGAATTAAAATTAGCTTTAGAAATAGCTCAAGAATTAAATAATGTAAAAGTTGTATCTGTTCCTTGTTTAGATAAAGCAATTAACATGTCAAAAGCAGAAATTAATAAATTATTTTCAGCTAAAAAAATGTTAGTAACAATGGAAGCTTCTTCAGATTATAAATGATTTAGATTACATTTAAATAATCAAAAAAACATTCATTTAGGTGCTTTTAGCTTTGGTAAATCAATGGATGGACAAAAGTTATATACTAAAAAAGGGTTTAACAAAGAAACAATTCTTAAAATGATTGTATAATTAAAAATGGAGATAAAAATGAAGAAAAAATCAATATTTATACCATCTTTATTATTAACAATATCTTTTTTACCAATAGCAACTATTAGTTGTAGTGATGATACTAGTAGTGCTAGATCAGAGTTAAAAAAGGCTTTTGATTCTTTTAATTTAGAACCAAAAAGTAATGTTAATACTTCAGATATATCTATAGAAACAATAAAAGATGAAGCAACTTTAAATCAATATTTCCAATTAACCGGAACAATGCCAGGAGTTGAATATAATTATCAAATTCAATATTTGTATAAAACAAATAATCAATTATTAGTTGCTTATAAAATTTCTATGATTGAAAAAAATATAGAAATATCAAAATTAATAAAATTAACCAATTTTACACCAATTGAAAAATAAATAAAACTACTTATTATTTTTGTCTCAATTTTTATCAAATTCAAATACTTGTTCAGGAGTTCCTAAACAAATAAAGTTTTTTGGGGCTATATCAAATATTGAAATTTGTTTACCACTATCAATTAAATATTGATACATAGGA
>JAFWJI010000094.1 GCA_017511585.1 Mycoplasmataceae bacterium | reverse complement strand
TGCATTCGAACTTAAATCTGGTCCACCCTTAGCTGCTGCAACCATAATTTCTTTTGATAATTTAGCAAATAATTTTGCTCTTGCAGCATCTTGGGCTCCTTTACGATGTTTAATATTAGCTCACTTTGAATGTCCTGCCATTTTTATTCTCCTAATTAAATACTATAAATATTCATATTATAAAGAATAAAAAATAAAAAACACACCAATATGGTGTGCATTGCATTTATAAGCCGTGTTCTGTTCTTTTTATTCAATAAAAAGCGTCAATTATTTATCTAAGCATTTTTAAATACTTCCAATTATTAGTTCATTTCCCTTTAATTGATTCCCCTACCAAAATTTGGGTTTCTAGCTTGTGGAGTTTACCGCGTTTCACCTATTAAAATAGCTCGTCTCTGTGGCACTAGTCGTCTAAGCTTGGATTTATTAGATCCAACACAATCACTACAAACATCTCAGTTTGTGCTAGCACGGACTTTCCTCTACATTTCTGCAGCAATTGACAAATGCAAAACAATTATAAATTAATAAATTAATTTTTGTCAATTAATTTAATCATTTTTTCAAATGATATTCTTGCAGCTTTAGAAATATATTGATTTATTTCATTAGAAGAAACTAAATTTTTACCAACTATATCACTAACAGTTTTGACACAATAAAATTCAATATTATTTTTATCACATACATTTGCAATTGCTGCTGATTCCATATCTATTAAATCAATATCTAAATCTTTTTGTAATTCTTGAAAATATTTTTCGCTATTTATAAATGAATTGCTTGAACCAATATTATTATTTTTTATATTATTTAAAACTAGCGAATTTAGATAAAATTCTTTTTCTTTTGGTATTTGCCCTCTTTTATATCAAGGGGTAATAACATCATGATAATAAAATTTTTTAGGTATAACAACATCAAAAATTTGGTTTTTTGTTGAAGAGCCTACTGCTCCATAATTCCAAATTTTTCTTACTTTAAAATTATCTATTAAATATTGTGCTGCAATTGCTGAATTTATTAAACCAATACCAGAATGTATTAGGAAAAGTATTTTTTTATTAAATTTATATTTTTTAACTTCAAATTTAGAATTTTTATAAATTTTTTTTAGTTTAATAAAATGAGGGAATTCAAAAATCTCATTTTCATCTGCTACTATTATCCCTATTTTATTTTGATCATTTTTCATAAATTTCTTCTTGTTCTTTTGAAAAAGATATATTTTTTTCTAAATTAAATTTTTTTGTTCTTTCAACAACTTTTTTAAATCCTTCATCAAAATTTTCTAAAACTAATTTTCTAACTTGTTGAATACCTGGATATTTTCTTCCTCTACATAATTTATCTGCAATAAAAACTATTTTATCTAATTGAGATAAATTTAAACTAAGTGAAGTGTGAACTCTTACTGAATTACATATATCATCTTCAATGTTAAATTTGTATTTTAAAATTATATAACCTAATTCTTGATGTAATTTATAATCTTCAATTTCTTTAAAACCTGTTTGATTAGCAATAATTTCCCTTGCCATTTGTTTATTTTGATTTGCTAAATTTTTAGCAATATCATGAACAAAAGCAGAAAAAGCAGCTTTTTTAACATCGAATTTTATTGATTTAGCTAAATCTATTGCAAAATTTTGTGCATTTTTAGAATGTAAAAATCTTTTTTCATCTAAAACATTTTTTAATATTTGTTCAAAATAAATTTTGTTATATCCAATATATTTTCTAACTTTTTCATCAACAACATCAAAATCACCTTTAAAAAATGAAGTTGAAGATTCTTTTTGTAAATGGTTATTAATCAAAATACCATTATATTTTTTAATTATTGTTTTGTTAATATCTTTAGTTCTTTTAAAAACTGATATCTTTGTTAATTTTGCAATTTCATCAATATCTTTTCATTTATGTAATCTTTGTAAATTATCACTACCAATAATTAAGAATAATTCGCTATCTTTATATAAATTTTTGAAGTATTTAACAGTATCTATTGTATAACTTAATCCTTGTCTAGAAATTTCTAGATTTGAAACTTCCATATTTTTTTCTAAAACTAATTCAATCATTTCTAATCTCATTTTTCCATCGACATAATCCATTTTTTTCTTAAACGGATTTTTTTGACAAGGAATAAAAATTATTTTGTCTAATTTTAAATTTTCTAATGCTAATTTTGCAATTTTTATATGACCCTTATGTATTGGGTTAAAAGAACCGCCAAATAAACCAATTTTCATAATGTTTTTAATAATACAAAATTATTACTAATTTAGTTTAAAATTATATTAATTTATAAATAGATAATCTTTAAATTTAATGTTAGAAAGGAAAATATGCCAGCAACAGGGATTACATTAAGATGTGAAGAATGTAAAATGGAAAATTACATTACTAAAAAAAATAAAAAAAATACAGTAGAAAAAATTGAATTGAAAAAACATTGTCATAAATGTAATAAACATACTTCTCATAAGGAGAAAAAATAGATGAATTCAAAAGAATTATCTAAAGTTTTTTCTAAATTTAAAGTAGATGCTCTTATATCAGAAGCTCCTCAAACAAGACAATGATATGCTGAAATTGAGACAAGCGATGGTTGATTAATAATAGAAAAAGATTCAGCAACTTTATTTGTTGATGGAAGATATTTAGAATATGCTACTAACAATGCTAAAAATGTTGAAGTTAAATTACTAAAAGATGATTCTTTAAAAAAATGATTAAAAAACAAAAAATTTGAAAAGATCGCAATTGAAGAAGATTATTTAAGTGTTGAAAAATTAAACATAATCAAGAAAATGATTAAAATTGATGATTCTTCAATTATCCCTATTAATTCTCAAAAATTAAGAATTATTAAATCAAATGAAGAACTTTCCAAAATCCAAAAAGCAATAGATATTTCTTTAGAAGCTTTTGAAAAATTGCAAATTTTTATAAAAGAAGGCATTTCAGAAAAAGAACTAAAACATAAATTAGAGTACATAATGGTTAGATTGGGTGCTGAAAAAGAAGCATTTGATTCTATTGTTGCTTTTGCCGAAAATACTGCTGAACCTCATCATCATTCTTCTAATAAAACTCTAAAAAAAGGTGATATTGTTACTATTGATTTTGGTGCAAAATTTGAAGGTTATTGT
>JAFWJI010000093.1 GCA_017511585.1 Mycoplasmataceae bacterium | reverse complement strand
TCTTTAATTTTAGTTTTTAAAGTAGAGTTATTTGTTCCATTTTCATCATTTTTAATTTCTGAAGCTTTTTTATCTTTTAATCCTTCAATATCTTTAACACTAAATTCTTTTACTTTTAAAGTAGTTGTTAATCCTATTGTTTTAAAACCAATTAATGAAACTTGATATTCTTTATTTGAATCAGCATTAACTAATTTACCTTCTGTATCATAAACTTTACCACCAAGTTTAACTTTAGCTTCAATTATTCCATCAACTATTCTATAAGTATAACCTATTGATAAAATAGTTGTTTCATTATGTAAGTTATGGAAAATTTTATCTTTATTAGTTTCAATAAAAGATTTAACTTGTTCATTAGTATATGATTCTTCATGAGCTCATTTTGAGTTAAATGAATCATCTGTATATAATGGAGATTTAACAATAGTTTCTTTATTATTTCCACTAATTATTGAATTAGTAAATCCAGAAATGAAGAAATTATAAGTTTCGCCACTAATTATTACTTGAACAATAATAAATGTTCCACTAATATTAGGTTTAATTTCAATAGAAGTATTATCAGTTATTAAATGATCATTATTAAAAATCACTGCTTTATATGTTTTTAATCAATTTTTATCAATTAATTTAATTGCTTCATGAACATCTTCAATTTCATTAAATCCGCTAAATAATTTTTTATCAAAAACAGTGTTATTTTTAATAGTTAATCTCAATTCTTGATAGTCTGAATTAACAAAATCTGCAATTGCAAATTCAAATGATTTATCACCAACTGCAAACGATAGAACAATTGTTGTTCCACTAATATTAGCTTTAACATTAGTAATAGATTCGGGAGATGTTAATAATTCATAATTTTCAAAAATTATATTTTTATTATCAAAAATTCATTTATTATCAATCTTTTCTTTTGCTTCATTAATATTTGTTCCGCTACCAAAAAAAACTGTTGAAAAAAACACTCCTTTTTTAGAAGTTAATACCTTTGATGCTTGGTTTGTTGTTTCATTATTACATGAAATTGTTGCTAGTAAAGGTAAATTAATTACCATTAATGAACCTAAACCAATTAATAATTTATTCTTTTTCATTAAAATTTCTCTCCTTTTTTTTTTTTTTTTGAAAAAGAGCTTTTAATAATTAACTTAAAAAATTTATAAAAAAAATATTATTACGTTTTATTACTGATAAATAGTTTTTTAGGATTTTTAAAATTAATCATTTAAAACATAGATACAAAAAAAATAAAAAAATAAATAGTGATCTAACCAAAGATTTGCACTTTGTTTTTTAATATTTTAAATGTTATTTTTAAACAAAAAACACATTTAAAATAAAAATGTTTTATCTATACATAAACTAGTTAGAACAAATGGCTGCCCCTGTAGGATTCGAACCTACGCGTGTCGGAACCAAAATCCGATGCCTTTCCGCTTGGCGAAGGGGCAATATGGTGGAGGGGGAGGGATTCGAACCCCCGAACTCGAAAGAAGTGGGTTACAGCCACCCGCATTTGGCCGCTTTGCTACCCCTCCATTTGGTATCTAACCGTTAATAATTATATATAAAGAAAATTTGTTTTTTAAAATATATTTTTATTTAACATTTTGACAATTAGAACAGTAAAAGGTACTTCTTGATTGTTGTTTAATTCTTTTTATTAAATTATTGCAATTAAAACACTTTTTATTTTCTCTAGATACAACTTTTAAAAACTTTTGAAAATTACCTTGTTCATCTTTAGTAATTTTATAACTATGTATTGTAGTGCCATGATTTTCTAAAGCTAAATTTAGAATTTTTTTTGATGATTTAACAATATTTTTAATGTCGCCAATTTTCAAATCGCAACCTCTTAAAAAAGGATTGATTTTACAATCAAATAATATTTCACTAGCATAAATATTACCAATACCACTAACTATAGTTTGTTCTAGTAATAATGATTTTATATTTTTTTTAGATTTATTTATTTTTGAATTTAAAAAATCAAAATCAAATTTTTCATCTAATGGATCAATAGCGATTTTTTTAATTTCTTTTAAATTATCTAATTCATCAACAACATGGAATGTACCAAATTGTCGACTATCATTGTAACAAAGAAATTTTTTATTTTTTAGTTCAAATATAATGTAGTCATGTTTTCTTTTTTCTAAATTATTTTCATCAATAAAAAATTTTCCTTCCATTCTTAAATGAACTACCATTTTTAAATTATTTGATAGATCAAAAATTAAATATTTTCCAATTCGATAAATATTTTTAAAATGATTATTTTTTATTTTATTTTCAAAATCATTTTCATTTATATTTTTTAAAAATTTTTTATTTTTAACAAAAACATTTGTTATTTCAATATTGTTGATGTTTTTATTTAAAAAATTAATAATTGTTTGGACTTCTGGTAATTCTGGCATTTTATTAATTAACTCCTTATTTAATTTCAAAAATTAAAATGCTTTATTAAAATCATTCATTTTAAATTTAACAAATTTTAAATTAGGGAATTTATTTAAAATTTCAAAAATTAAACCTTTAACAAATACATCTTCTGTTTTATGAGGTATAAGAACATATTTAATTCCAATTGAATTTAATAATTGTTGTTCATTTCATTTCATATCAGAAGTTACTAAAAGATCTACTTGATCGCTTTCATTATGTTTTAAAAATTCATATACATTTCCAGCCCCTGGAGCAAAATAAACTTTTTTGATTTTAAAGCTAACATTTTTATCAAAATTAGTAATAACATTATTTATCTTTAAATTCTTTTTTAACAAATTAACCAATGAACTAAAGCTTTTATCAAATTCAACAACTGTTGAAAAAGGATAATTTTTAATTATTTTTTCTTCTAATTTTAAATCTTTTATAAATCAGTATTTTGTACCTTTTCTACTCTTATCAAAATTAGTATGTATTGAATAAACACTTATTTGATTTTCGATTAATTGTTTTACTATTTTTTTCTTGCTTATATCATATGAAAAAATTTCTTCTCATTCTGAAGCAAAACGAAATGGATGGAATGAAATAATTAAATCCACTTTTTCTTTAATTGCTTTTGTAACAGAAAATAAATTAACATCTAAACAGACTAATATTTTTTTAATTTTCTCTTTTTCTACATTTATTGAAAATCCGACAAAATCTCATTCTTCGGCATTTTTTATAGGATATTTAGTTTCTAAAAAATTAATTAATGTTTCTTGTTTCATATTTAAAAATTATAAGCATTTATTTTATGAAATTAATATAATATAAAATTGTTAGGAAAATTATGCAAAAAATAATTGCTAAAAATAAATTTGCAAAATCTGATTATGAAATATTGGATAAATATGTTGCAGGAATTGAATTACAAGGTTGAGAAGTAAAATCAATTCGAGCAAATAATGTAAATTTAAAAAATTCTTTTTGTTCATTTAAAAAACATGAATTATTTGTATCTAACATGCATGTTTCTCCTTGAATGTTAGAAAAAAATGATGAATTTAGAGCAAGAAAACTTTTACTTCATAAAAATGAATTATTAAGAATCCTAACAAAAACCGAAAAATTCAAATGTACAATTATCCCATTATCAATTTTTTGATTAAACGGAAAAATAAAATTAGAAATATCAATTGCTAAAAAAAGAAGTAAATTTGATAAACGACAAATCATTAAAGAAAATGATGATAAAAGAATAATTAAAAATATTTTTTAATGGGGATGTAATGGTTTTGACAAGATTTGGGGTTATTATTTTGCAGTGGTGTAGTAGACCAATTTACTTAGGCTTTTCAATACACGGAAAAGAACAAAATAAAGAAGATGTATCAAATTTAGTTATGTCTTCATCACAATCAAATCTAGCTTTTGCTTAATATAATAGCATCTAGTCACTTCTAATATTCCCTTGTTATTAGAAAAGTGTCGGTAAAGGGTATGTGAGTGGATTCGATTAAAACTCAAAGAATTAATAATCGGAATTTCATTTCATTTTTCTTGTTTATTCTTAATAAAATGAAATTTAACTAAAGAATAAAATAAACTGTAGATAAATATTAATTCTCATATTTTGGACCGGGGTTCGACTCCCCGCATCTCCACCATATGTTTTATTACGCCAAAATTTTTATTTTAAAATGAATAAATTTAAATAGAAAACTAATGATGAAAAAATTATAAAATAATTAGTAAATTTCTATTTTCTTTATTTATGTATATAATTTTTAAATTATGATTTTAAAATCTCTATTAAAATGAAGTATTCCAGCTATTGTTATAAGTCCGATTTTTTGTGCAATTTCTTGTGATAAAAATAACAATGATAATTTAAAAGAAATTAAAGCTAAATTTGAAGATTATTTAAACACTCATCAAAACATTTTTACAAAAAATCAGAGCACAAATACAAATGAAATTAAAAATTTTCAATTATATAAAGATTGAACAAATTTAGATGATTTATTATCTAATAATTATTTATCTAAGTATTTTACAATTAATGATGAATTTAAAAATTTTTTAAAAGAAAATAATAATGAAGTATTTAAAAAAATCAAAGCTTTTGTAATACAACCTATTGTTGGATCAACAAATTTAAAAATTATTTTTTACTTAGATAAAATGACTAATGATTTAGGAGTTGTAGATTCTACAATTTCTAATTTTTTTGATTCTTCTTTCGCATATCAAAATCAAATTGATTTACTAGATAATTTATCGTCTAATAATTATTATGAAAATATTGATGAATTTAATAAAGTATGAAATGAATTAAAAGATCCTAAAAATGCTACTGAAACAACTTTAAATACAATGTTGATAAAAGGTTTTGGATTTAAAGAAGGTGATGAAAGATTAAGTAAAATTAATATTAATAACTATAAAAGTGGTTATTTTAAATTAATTAAATCAGGATATCAAATAATTTTATCTTTAGAACAAAAAGCTCTAAATGAAGGATATATATTTGTACAAAATTTTAATAATAATTTGCCAACATATAATGTTGAATGAACTTCTAGTCAATTAG
>JAFWJI010000092.1 GCA_017511585.1 Mycoplasmataceae bacterium | reverse complement strand
TTGTTCTTAATGTTAAAGTTTCTGACTTATTTAAAAAGTCGTTACCTTGTAAATTATTTTCTTGATTTTTTAATTTATTTATTTTTTTATTTGCTTTTTTTTCTCTTCATCTTCTAAAAAAACCCATATTAAACTCTCCTTTTATTTTTTTTATTTAGTTTATTTGCTATTCCAACAAATTCTGATTCATATTCAATAGCAGCATCTCTAATAAATTCTGATTTTGAATAAAATGGGAAATTTAAATTTGCTAACTTATAAAATTTTACCTTATTATTTGCCGCTAATATAAATACCGATAAAATTTCTTTTACATCATAACCATAAATAAAAGCTCCTAAAATTTCATGTTTTTCATTAGTATAAACTTTAAATTTTGCTTTTTGAGAAAATAGCTTGGAATTTAATTCATAATCAAAATCATAAATAAATTCATTAAATTTTATGTTTAGATAATCTAAATCTTGTTTTGTCATTCCAAAAAAACAAATTTGTGGTTCAATATCAATAAAAAATCCGACATTATATAAATTAAACTTAATATTTTTTTGATTTGAAGATAATATTCTTGATAATGTTATTGCTTGAGAATTTGCATAAGATGACATAAATTTAATTCCATTTGCATCACCAATTGCATAGTATGTAGGATTATTTTTAACTTTAAAAGAATTATCGACAATGATTGAACCTTTTGAATTTAATTCAAGTTTATATTTTGTATTTAAATTTCTAGTTTCACTTTTTCTATTATTTGTTAAAAATATTTTATTAACTTCTACAAATTTATTTTGTCCTTGATTAGTATAAACTATTCTAATTGTTTTATCTGATGATTGAATGTGGTTTGTAATTTTAGATTCTAAACATCAATTAATTTTGTCAATCATAAAATCTGTTTTTAAAATTGATTCAAAATCATCATCAAAGTTATTGAAAGGATTAACGTTTTCATCAAAAATATAAACATTAGAACCTAATAGAGCAAAAGCATAAGCCAATTCTAATGCATTAACATCTGTTCCATAAATTGCTACATTTTCATAAAACTGATCAATTTTTGATACTTCATCTAAATTAAAATACATTTCTCTTTTTAAATTTGGATAATTTTCAGGTTGAAAAAAATAAGATCCTGTTGCAAAAACTAATTTTCTAAAAGCAATTTCTTGACCATCAACAATTAAAGAATATTCATTAATAGTTGTTACATTTCCTTTAATAAATTTGAAATATGAATTATTGATTAAAAGAGAAATTATTTCTTTATTTTGTTCTTCATTAATATATTTTAATCTCTTTGGAAAAGAGCTAAGCATTGGTTTTGGATCGTTATTTTTTGAAATTATTCTTTGAATTAATTTAATAAAATTTCTTAAATCTAATGATGTTTTAATACCTAAATCACCTTTATCAATTACTAATGTTTTGATTTCTTTTTTTATTAGTTGTTTTGCTAAAACTAATCCTGTTTGACCACCACCAATAATTGCAACATCATATTTTTCAACAATTTTATTTTTTTCATTGTTTTCAATTTTATTTTTAATTTTATCCAAAAACATAAATTAAATTCTACTATAAATTTCTAAAATAATTATAACAAAAGATTAAAATAAATAAATGTATCGCTTTTTTGTTGAACTTAAAAATAATGATAAATTTATTCTTTCAAAAGAAATTTTAGATCATATAAAAACAATAAGACTTAAGAAAAATGAAAAATTTTATTGTATATATAAAGAAAAATATTATTTATGTCATTTAGAAAATAAAGAAGCAATTATTGAAGAAGAATTAAATATTAATAATGAATATGAAAATAATATAGTTTTATTTGCCTCAATTATTAATATTAAAAGATTTGAATGATTAATTCAAAAAGCGACTGAATTAGGTGTTAAAGTTTTATATCCATTAATTACAAAAAATACAAATACAAAATACATTCAACAATTTGATAATAAATTAAATAGATTTGAAACTATTGTTTTAAATGCTTCTCAACAATCTTTTAGAAATTCTTTGATGAAAATTGAAAAACCAATAAAGTTTGAACAAGCAATAAAAATTAATGTTAAAAATAAATATATTGCACATGAAATAACTAAAAAAAATGTTGTTTATAATGATCTATTTGAACAAAATGTTGCTTTTTTTATAGGACCAGAAGGTGGTTTTACAGAAGAAGAAATTGAACAAGCAAGAAAAGAAAATATTAAGCTTGTTTATTTAGGTAAAAGAATTCTTCGATCTGAAACTGCAGCATTATTTTTATTATCAAGAATCAAACAATAATATTAAGTGTTATTATTATTTTTTTGTTGTTCATTAATTCAATTAATCATATCAATATCTATATTGCAAACATAATAAACATTGCCATTTCAATCAATTGCAAATGGTTTTATTTTTTTTCATAAATCATTTTCATGGAATTTTAAAATTGAATTATACTCTTTATCAATTATTAAATACTCTTGTGGTATTCTAGCTGGAATTGGATTAGATTTTAATAAATCAAAATTTGCTTGAGCATTAATAAATTTTAAAGATGTTTTATGAGACATTAAAACCATTGAAAATGTTAATAGATCCATTTTATTTGTAAATTTAAAATTCTCAATAAATCTAGACATACCTTTTTTTAGAGAAAGAGAAATAAATAATATATCAATATCATCTTGGATTGATTTTGATTTAAAAAATACCCTAGCATAAGAACTAATATTTGAATTATTGTTTTTATATATATTTTCGTTTGAATAAACATAAAATTCTTTAAAACATGGAAGATCTGAAAGAGATTGTTTTAAAAATAATTCAAATTTATTCAAATAAATTAAAGGGAAATGAATTAAATTGATTAATAAAGATGAATAAAACTCATAATTACCTGAAATTTTTTCAACTGATGTTGGTCTAATGTTAGAAGCGATGTTTGTAAATTTTCTAGAAGAGTATTCAAATTTTTGATTTAAAGGTGTTCTAACAATTTCTCATTTTCCATTATTTTGAGTAACGTTATAATTGAAATTTTTTATAGAAAAAGAAGGCCTTCCGTTACGTTCTACAATTGTTTTAATTGATGCAATAAAAATATCTGGTGATTTTTTTTCATCATAAAAATCAATATCTCAACCACCCTCTTCATTTTTTTTATATTTATCTTTTTGAACTATTCTTCCAGAAAAATCTGTAGAAAATAATTTAGAACCAAATTGAAATTCTCATAATTTTTCAACTTGACGATCTAATTTAATATTTTTATTTTCAAC
>JAFWJI010000091.1 GCA_017511585.1 Mycoplasmataceae bacterium | reverse complement strand
TTAAATAAAGATAAAAAAATAATGGAGATAAAAATAATAAATTAATATATCTATTTTTTATTTTGAAAAAAGATAATATTTTTTTAATTAAAAAAACCAAGATATTAATATGAAAACCAGAAATTGTAAATAAATGAATAATTGAAATATTAGTTATTTTATTAACAATTACTTGATTTTTTAAATTTCTAATTCCCAAAAATATTAACGGAACATATCTTGAATAATAAGGTAAATCATTATTAAAATATTCCATTATATTACGTCTTAAAAAATATTTTGTTCCTATCAAAGAAATATCTTGACAATCAACAATATAATCAACACCTTCTGATTTTAAATATTTATTAAAACTAGAATCAAGTTTAATTTTTGTAATTTGAGAAGATTTTATATTTACTAAATCATCTATTTCTAAATTTTCATATGTTTCAACAAAAAATTTTTTACCATTATTTTGAACAAATATTCCATTTGAAATTTTTTTAATTACAAAAAAATCACCTTCAATATTATTTGGTGTTTTATTTAAACTACTAATAAAATAAAAAGCAGTAAAAAATAAGATTAAACTTGGAATTAAAATTAAAATAATTTTCCAACTTATAAAGAATAAAAATAAAAAAGTAAATAAAGAAATAAAAATTCAAATAATAGATTTAGTTTCAAAATATAAAAATAAAAAAATAAATTGAAGAACTACTAATGTAAAAATTAAGAAAGATCAATCAAGTCTTTTAATTGATTTAAAGTTACTTGACCAATTCCTTTTAAGGTTAAAATTTGCTCTCATGTTGTAGTTTCATTTTGTCTTCTATGATTAATTATTATTTGACTAATAGACTTTTTAACTCCTAAATTAGTTAATTGGTCTACATTAACTAAATCTTTTCATTTTATTTTTTTAATACTATCTATTTTAAAAGGTACCACTATTTCAAAATCGGAAAAAATAATTTCTTCTAAATTTAATATTGAAATATCTGCTGATGTTAAAACACTTGCTTCAAATATAATTTCTCTTATTGTTTTTGGTTGTTCAAAAAAATAATTTCCAGGATTTTTTACAGCTCCATCAATAGAAACTTTATATTCTTTTGAAGTTTCATTTTTTTCAACTTTATTATTAATAAAAAATGTTTTATAAACAAAATAAGAAATTCCGGCAACAGAAAAAACACAAATAGAAAAAAATAATATTTTTCTAAATAATGATTTATTTTTCAAATAATACTCCTTAAAATCTAATTCAAGGAAAGACACTTAAGTAACATTAAAATTCAGTCATTAATATTTTAACAAATTTTATTTTAAATAAGAATAATTAGTATTAAAGGGGTGTCAAGCAAAAATGCTTAACACTTCAATCAAAATTATGATAAAATTTACCAAAATATTATATTTTAGGAGGAATTAATGGTCAAAATTAGACTTAAACGTATGGGTAGCAAATTCAATGCTTTTTATAGAATTGTTGCAGCAGATGCAAAAGCACCTAGAGATGGTCGTTTCATTGAAGAATTAGGATATTACAATCCTAATAATAAAGATTTGAAAATTGATAAAGAATTAGCTTTTAAATGATTAAAAAATGGAGCACAATTAACTGAAACAACAAGAAATTTATTTACAAAAAAACAAATTTTAGAAGAATACGAAAAAATAAAAAATAAAAAATAATGAAAATCAATTTCTTAACAATATTTCCAAAATACTATGATGCATTCAAAACTGAGTCTATAATTGCAAAAGCAATTGAAAGAAAAATTGTAGAAATTAATGTTATAGATTTTAGAAAGTTTACATTAAATAAACAAAATAAAGTTGATGATGAAATATATGGCGGCGGAGATGGAATGTTACTAATGATCGAACCAATTGATCGTGCATTAGAATCAATTAAAGAAAAAACAAAAATAATTCTTTTATCTCCACAAGGAACTCCGTTTAGTCAAAAAAAAGCTTTAGAATTATCAAAAGAATCATCAATAACTTTTATTGCAGGTAGATATGAAGGTTTTGATGAAAGGGTTAGATTTTTAATTGATGAAGAAATATCAATTGGAGATTATGTATTAACAGGTGGTGAGTTACCTTCGATGGTAATTGCTGATTCAATTATTAGATTAATTCCAAATGTTATTAAAGAAAATTCTTATAAAAATGACTCTTTTCAAAATAACTTACTAGATTATCCACAATATACAAGACCTGCTGAATATAAAGGAATGAAAGTTCCAGAAGTTTTATTAAATGGAAATCATAAAGAAATTGAAAAATGAAGAAAAGAAAAAGCAATTGAAAATACAAAAAATAAAAGACCCGATCTCTTAGAAAGGATTAAAAATGATAAATAAAATAATTGAACAAGTTGAAAAAAATCAAAAACGTAATGATTTACCTGATATAAGAATTGGTGATGAAGTTAAAGTTCACGTAAGAATAAAAGAAGGTGAAAAAACAAGGATTCAAATTTTTAAAGGTCTTGTTATTTCTAAAAAACATTCAGGAACAAGAGAAACATTTACTGTTAGAAAAATTTCATACGGAATTGGTGTTGAAAGAACTTTCCCACTTCATAATCCAAACATTTCTTCAATTGAAGTTGTAAGAAGTAACAAAATTAGAAGAGCAAAACTTTACTACATGAGAGACTTAAAAGGTAAATCTGCACGTTTAAAAGAAAGAAAAATTAAAAAATAAACTAAAAATATGAAACAAAAATTAAAAATTCCTTTTTTAATATCAATGGTATCATTACCAACTTTTTTTGTTATATCTTGTAATTCTAATAATGATTATATGGTAATGGCATGAGATATAGATAAAGCTAAAGTTGATCAAATAAAAAAAGAAGGTTGAGAAGCTTTTAATAATCAAAATGTAAGTCTTGATAAACTAAAAAAAATTATTAAAGGTAATGGAGATAATTTATCAAGATATACAATTGATGCATTTAATGATTCTTGATTT